>NZ_JBQCIT010000046.1:0-15209 GCF_051953455.1 Parafilimonas sp.
TATCCGCGCATGTACCAGGCAGTTATGTCGCATGTTTCTTTCCTGAAACAAATGGGTACAGCGTAGCAAAGTTCAAAAGTTCACGGGATTACATGTTCATTAGTTAATACGCAGTTAGCATGTAAACTCCCGGGCTTCGTGAATATCAGGCTTCTTAAATCTTAGTCTTTAACGAGTACAAAATAATGCCCGCAGCCACGGCAGCATTCAGCGATTCTGCATTACCAATTTTTGGAATAGATATTTTCTTTTGAATATAAGGCTGAATATTTTCCCTGATACCTTTTCCCTCGTTGCCAATTATCACAAGGCATTCACCTGTTTTTTGAATGGCTGAAACCGGTTCTCCGTCAAGCATAGCGCCGTAAACCGGTATTTTATTAGATAACAGGAATTCATCTAAATCAGTATAAATCATATTTACGCGGGCAATACTCCCCATGGTTGACTGCACAACCTTTGCGTTATATATATCTGCAGTGTCCGGCGATGCTATGATGTTTTCAATACCAAACCAATCTGCCGTTCTGATGATAGTTCCAAGGTTACCGGGATCCTGTATGCCATCGAGCACAAGCGTTATTTTATTATAGAAGCCAGGGTTTGGAGAAAGTTTCTTTTTTTCAAATACCGCAACAACTTTGTTTGGCGTTTCAAAGTTGGATATTTTTTTTAAGTCAGCATTATCAATTTCTGTAACATCTTTTATATTGCCGTTATCAACTGCCCAGCTTTTAAGCGCATAAATTTTTCGTATCGTAAATCCTGCCTGTATTAATTCATCAACGACCTTTACACCCTCGGCCACAAAGCAACCTTCATTATCACGGTTTTTTTTATGGCCTAAACTTTGGATATATTTGGCCTCATTCCTGCTGAGCATTTAAATATGATTTTGAGTAGAACAAAGATTATAAATACCTTATTTTTTTTAGCCTTTATTTTTTTATTGCAGTCCTGTACCGAAGAAAAGTTTCTGTTTGCCATTAACCGGGTTAAAGTAAAAAATTATCCTGTTGACACACCTTTCGTATACAACAATAAAATAAATATAGAAGGCAAGATAAGCGGAGAAGAAGAAACCCGGCTGCAGGAAAACCTGGTAAGTTATTGGGCTGATAGCTTATATGCAAGACGGGTTCAGAAACTTGGCTACCGTTATATTCTGAAAAACCCACCTGTGTTTGATTCCGCTTCTATAAACACCACGCATGATTTTATGAACAGCTTCCTGTTTTCACAGGGCTATTTCAACACAGCCATCACTGATACTTTTCATATAGACACCGTGTATAAAGGCAAAAAGCCGCCTCAGTACCGTACCACAGTAGAAATGAATATTAATGTTGGCAAGCGGGTAATTATAGATTCGTTTGGATACGACCTTCGGGATGCAACCTTGCAGCGTATTGCTAAAAACACAGTAAAAGCAAGCAAAATAGAGCCGGGCAAAACACCTTATTCAAAAGAAGTTTTGGGAGCTGAATTAGATCGTTTAGTAAATGTATACAGAAACAGGGGCTATTTTTTGTTACAACGTAATAACCTGGCAGCCCTGGTTGATACAGGGAACATTTCTCTGCTTAACCTAACTGTTGACCCTTTTGAACAGATGCATATAATTGAGCAGGCGCAGCAAAAAAAACTTGAAAACCCAACAGCCACCGTTACCATACAACAGCGCCGGCTGGCAGATACTACCAACTCAAACAAGGATACTTCCTTTCTCAAAAGGTTTTATACTGGCAGGATTTATTATTTTCCCGAGACTTATATAACCGAATTACCCGATACCATTTTAAATCATACTCAAAATTTCCACGTACAGGATTTCAACAATTATTCGGTTTATTACAGGCGTGGCTCATTCAAGCCAAAAATGTTCCGGCAGCTTAATTTCCTTCGCTCCGAGCGCATGTATAACGATAACCTGTTTTACAAAACGGTAAATACCCTAAATCAGATTGGCGCATGGAAGCAGGTGGATACAAGAACTATTATAAGGGGCGATTCACTTGATATATATTATTTTTTATACCCCGACAGAAAACAAAATATAAGCTATAACCTTGAAGCCAGCCGTAATACCGGTGATGTATTGACTTCGTCCAACTTTTTTGGCCTGGCACTAAATATTACCTATCGCAACAGGAATGTTTGGCGCAACGCGGTGCAATCGTCCACCAGTTTCGTGAACGGCGTTGAACTGAGCCTTAATCAAAGCCAGATACAAAACAATTCGCTTTTCCAGGCATTTCAAATTTCACTTGGCCAAACCTATAGTTTTCCCAGGGCATTTATTCCTTTTAAAATAAAACGGCCGGGCCGGTTCGATTTTGGCCGCACGGTTATAAGCGCCAATGCCTCTTATGCCGACAGGCGGGATTACTTCCGTTTGCGCTCATTCGTAGCTGATTATGGTTATGACTGGAAAAAGCGGAACAAAGTATGGCAGACCCGTTTTCCTAATATTGAATTATATTCTTTAGACACTTTGCCCAGGCTGGTAGAAGCTTTTGAACAAAACCCTTTTTTGCGTAACTCTTTCAATACGGGAAAAGTAATCAGCACCCGGGGCAGCCTCATTATTACCTATCCGGGCAAAACAAACGTTACCAATTATGTGCGCTTTTCAAGCGAGCTGAGCATTCCCTGGTTATATAAAATAAATGACAGGATATACCAATTTGTAAAAGCCGAGGCAGAATACCGTAAAACGATCAGCCTGCACAGAACTGTTTTGGCCACACGTGCTTTTGCAGGTGTAGGATATAATTACCATGTTTCGCAAAGCCTGGGCATAACCCTGCCTTTTTATAAACAGTTTATTGCCGGCGGGCCAAACAGCATGCGGGCCTGGGGCTTGCGGCAGTTAGGCCTCGGCTCCTCCTTGCTAAGCGATACATCTTCCAGCTTCAGGGACAGGTATGGAGATATGCAGCTGGAAGCAAATGTGGAATACCGCTATCCTATTGCGCATTATTCAAGCCTTAATCTTAATGGCGCTTTTTTTGTTGATGCGGGTAATATATGGAACGTGCGGAAAGACCCTAATAATCCTCAAAGTGAATTTAATATAAGCCGCCTCGGAAGAGATATTGCCATAGGCGTTGGCACCGGGCTGCGCTTCGACTTTAATTATTTTTTAATAAGGGTTGATATGGGCATAAAGCTGAAAGACCCTGCGCGTCTTGAAAACAACGGCTGGCTCGATATTTCAAATTTTACCTGGCGCAATCATGAATTCGACCGGTATGACGTAAATGGAAACCTCGTAGGCCCTAAACGAAATAATTATGCGGTACAGTTAGGCATTGGGCTGCCCTTCTGATGCCTGCTTCATATTTTTTATTTTTTCTTCAAACTGTAAAGGCGACATGGCATCGTTAACTGAAAAACTGCCAATGCATGTTCTTCTCAGGCTGCTTAAATAAGCGCCGGCGCCCAGCGCTTTGCCAAAATCGCTGGCAAGGCTTCGTATATAAGTTCCGGTGGTACACACCACCCTGAACTCAATAACCGGTAATTCAATTTTAGTAATATCGAAAGTGCTGATGGTTATTTTTCTCGGCTCAAGCTTTACTTCATGCCCTTTGCGGGCCAGCAGGTAAACAGGCTTGCCTTCTTTTTTTATAGCCGAATGAATGGGCGGGGTTTGCCATATTTCTCCTGTTAAAGATTGTGCAGCCCGCTGTAAATCTGTTTCCGTAAGGTGGTCTATCTCTTTAAAATCTGTAGGTTCGCTTTCAAGATCAAACGTAGGTGTTACCGCACCAAGGGTAAATGAGCCGGTATATTCTTTTTCCATCCCCATATACTCATTGATCTTTTTGGTAAACTTTCCTGTACAAATTATGAGCAGGCCGGTGGCAAGCGGGTCTAAAGTGCCGGCATGACCCACTTTTGAAACACCGGTAAGAATTCTTATTTTCTTAACAGCGTCAAACGACGTCCAGCGTAAAGGCTTGTCAATCAAAATAACCTCTCCATCCAGAAATCCCTGCATGGCTGCGTGCACCGGTTTTTGTTTCATATAAGCATAAATGAATTAAAATATCTGTATTGAATTTTCGTTTTTTATGGCGGTAAATTTAATGGTATAGCTTTTGCCAATACCGCAACGTTTAAACTTTACGTCCAAAATATAATCTTAGTGCTGAAAACTTGTATATGAATTTATCCAGAAAGCTTTTATCCATACCTTTTATTACTTTACTGTCCGCGCTTTTTTTAATTACTTCATGCCTCAAAGAAAGTTCCACCCGCCGCAGCAACCACAGGGCGGATACCTATAAAAACCTGCAATATGGAACGAATACGGATATAAATGCTAATAAACAGGTTGATCTTAAACTGGATGTGTATGTGCCCGCAGGCGCTGCCGACAACCAAACATTCCCCATCGTGTTGTATGTACATGGCGGAGGGTTTAGCGAAGGCAATAAAGAGGATGCATCGGCTTTAATGCTAAAATTTGTCGATTCAGGTTTTGTGGCCGTTTCAATTGACTACCGTCTCATTCCGGAAGACGGCAGCAGCCCCTGTACCGTAGATCCGCAGCAAACAGAATACGCTTCTTATATGGCAGTCCAGGATACAAAAGCGGCCTTGCGTTATATGGTAGCGAATGCGGCAGCCTATCATGTGGATGCTTCAAAAATTTTCCTGTCGGGTAACAGCGCCGGTGCCGTTACGGTTTTAAACACGGTTTATCTTTCCCAAAGCGATTTCAGCAACATGATCCCAGGCGTGGAAACCAGGCTGGGCAGCCTGGACAATGCCACCAACAGCCTTACGAACACATATACCATCAGGGGCATTGCAGCCAACTCTGGCTGTCTTCCCGATCCGGCCTATATAACAGCATTAAACGTGGTGCCTATGATTTTTTTTCATGGTGAAAAAGACGAAGTTATCCCGGTTGACAAAGGCCATACGTACGGTTGCGACAATACGCCCTTCGTTTATGGAAGCGAAAGCTTATACACCAAAGCCTCTACGCTGGAAACGGCGGTAGTGGCACATATTGACCCTGCCGGTAGCCATCTACCTTATAATTCTAATTTCCTGGCCATTAATGAATCCTGTTTTTTTAGCAGCATATTAAATGGTGCGCCCGAAAGCGGTTATTACACGGGCAATGAATCGAGCTGCCGGTAGATTTTCCGTTTTTTAAAATTGAATCCATACTTTTGCCGCCCTATTAAAAAGTAAAGTATGGCAACAACATCAGATATTTCCCGCGGCATGATATTGAAACTCGACGGAAGCCTTTATACTGTGGTTGAGTTTGGTGAAAATAAAACAGCCCGCGCCGCCGCAAAGGTTTGGGCTAAATTAAAGGGCGTTGATAACAGCCGCACTATTGAAAAAACCTGGAACAGCGGTGAAAATATTTTTCCTGTAAGGGTTGAAAAGAAAGCATACCAGTTTTTGTATAAAGATGACAGCGGTTACAACTTCATGGATAATGAAACCTTTGAACAGGTGGCTTTGCCGGAAAGTATGATTGATGCGCCACAGTTTTTAAAAGAAGGTGGTGAAGTTTTTGTAAGCATCAATACCGAAACCGAGCAAGCTATTTCGGCCGAACTGCCTGAAAAAATTGCTTTAAAAATAACTTATACAGAACCGGGCCTTCGTGGCGATACTGCTACCCGCGCTTTAAAAGCAGCTACGGTGGAAACCGGCGCAACTGTTCAGGTGCCGCTGTTTGTAAATGATGGCGAAGTTGTCCGCATCAATACAAAGACCGGCGATTACGTTGAAAGGGTGAAAGAATAATATTATTACAATATAAATGAGAGCGCCTTATTCTTTGGGAATAAGGCGCTCTTTTGTTAAGGCATGATATAAAAATTTGACAATGACGCCGGCCTCTGTTCAGCGTCAGTCTCTGTTATATCTGCAAAAAACCACTTTTCGTATTTTGATTTTTTACTTTCGTCTCATTTGCTTTTAATTTTCCTTAATAAATAACGAATATGCGGACAAACAATAAAACAGTATAATCTATTCATATTTGTTTAAAATAAAATTTATTGGTAACCAACAGATTTATTGCGCATACCACTTAATTTTAAGGCCTTCAAAATCATAAAAACTGCATAGCCACATGAAGAAATTGCTCGTATTTGCCACACTAACTGCAATTGTAATTGCATATTATTCCTGCAGCAATAAAAGAAGCGAAAAGCCCCGTGTACTTGTTTTCAGCTTAACAAAAGGGTTTCATCACGATGCCATTCCGGAAGGCATTGCGGCCATTCAAAAGCTTGGCCAGGAAAATAATTTTGATGTGGATACTACCACAAACCCTGAAATGTTTACTGACAGCACACTGGAAAAATATTCAGCCGTAATATTCTTAAGCACTACCGGCGATGTGCTCAATTACAGGCAGGAAGCAGCTTTTGAGCGCTACATACAGGCAGGCGGCGGATATGTGGGCGTGCATGCGGCCGCAGATACCGAATACGACTGGGGCTGGTATGGAAGGCTGGTTGGCGGTTATTTCTACGATCATCCCGGCATTCACGATACTGCGCATAATGTGCAGGAAGGCGTTTTGGAAGTCATCGATCAAACTAACAATGCCACCAAACATTTGCCCAAACAATGGAAACGCACTGATGAATTTTATAGCTTTAAAAAGTTCGATTCTGCGAATGTTCATGTATTAATTACAATTGATGAAAACACTTACAACGGCGGCAAGCGCATGGGCTATCACCCAATGACCTGGTTTCATGAATATGATGGCGGCCGTTCATTTTATACAGCCCTTGGCCATACAAAAGAATCATATACCGAACCTGATTACCTGAAATTATTACTGGGTGGTATTCAGTATGCAATTGGCGATAATCTTAAACTGAATTATGCCAAAGCCAAAACACAAACCCCGCCGGAAGCAGACCGGTTTGTAAAAACACAACTGGTGGAAGGCGAGTTTTTTGAGCCCACTGAAATGACCATTCTTCCCAACTTTGATGTATTGATTGCACAGCGCCGCGGTGAATTAAAATTATACAAAAACGATACGAAGACAGTAAAGCAGGTTGGCCATCTCGATGTTTATTGGCACACAAGCACACCCGGTGTAAATGCAGAGGAAGGTTTCCTTGGTCTTGCCAAAGACCCCAATTATGCAAAAAATAACTGGATATATCTTTATTACAGCCCCATCGACACTTCGGTAAACCGGCTCTCCCGCTTTACATTTAAGAATGACACACTCGATATGGCTTCTGAAAAAGTGATCCTCGATGTACACTCCCAGCGCGAAATATGCTGCCATACCGGAGGGTCTATTGCATTTGGCCCTGATGGTTTATTATATCTTTCTACCGGCGACAATTCCACACCGTTTAATGAGCCGGGCGTGAAATATGTATCCAACAGTTTTGCGCCGCTGAATGATATACCCGGCCACCAGCAATACGACGCCCGCAGGTCAGCCGGCAATACCAATGATTTGCGTGGTAAAATTTTGCGCATACGCGTAAAAGATGATGGCACTTATGAAATTCCCGATGGGAATCTCTTTTCAAAAGGGCAAGACAGCACACGCCCCGAAATTTATGTAATGGGCGACCGTAATCCTTACCGCATTTCTGTTGACCAGAAAAACAGTTATTTATATTGGGGTGAGGTAGGGCCCGATGCCAATAATGACAGCCTTGCAACACGTGGCCCCCGCGGCTACGACGAGGTGAACCAGGCACGCAAAGCCGGTTTCTTTGGCTGGCCTTTATTTGTGGGGAATAATTATGCTTACCATGAGTATGATTATGCAACAGGAAAAAGCGGGCCGGCATTCGATCCGGCGCACCCGGTAAACACTTCACGTAATAATACCGGTCTTAGAAACCTGCCTCCTGCAAACCCGGCATTTATATGGTATCCTTATGCAGCTTCGCCCGATTTTCCACAGGTAGGCACAGGCAGCAGGAATGCAATGGCCGGCCCGGTATATTATACAGATATGTTTCCCAAGGAAACAAGGCTGCCGGATTATTATAATGGCAAACTGCTTATTTACGACTGGATGCGTGGCTGGATAAAGGCAGTAACCATGTTGCCAAACGGGGATTTTGATAAGATGGAGCCATTCTTTGAAAACATCAAACTAAACAACTGTATTGATATGGAAGTTGGGCCTGATGGCAGAATATATTTGCTCGAATACGGTTCCGGCTGGTTCCAGGAAAACCCTGATGCCGGTTTGTCAAGGATTGATTACATATCCGGCAACCGGGCGCCAAAAATCACTTCGGTTAAAGTAAATAAAACCACGGGCGCACTGCCATTTAACGGTACGGCAACGGTTGAAGCTAAAGACCCGGAAAATGATAAAATAACTTATTACTGGAACCTGGGTAATGGCACTGTAAAGGAAACCACTACACCGCAATTTGATTTCAGCTATACTGCCGCAGGCGATTACAGGCTTACGGTTACAGCCAAAGATGCCGCAGGCGATTCTTCTGTGAGCGAACCTATAGCCGTGTATGCAGGTAATGAAACACCGGTTGTAGACATTCAGCTTAACAATCCAAATAAATCTTTCTATGTTCCAGGCCGGCCGATTAACTATAGCGTAACGGTTAGCGATCCAAAAGATACTTCCAAAATTGATCCGGCCAATCTCTATGTTTCGGTTGATTATATTGAAAACTATGGGAAGCGGAAATTTGTTAGCGGCACAGACCTTGAAACAGCTCCCATCGCCGGTAAAATACTCACACAAACGCTGGATTGCAAGAGCTGCCATAAAGAGAATGAAAAATCTATCGGCCCGTCTTTCATAGAAGTATCCCAGAAATATGCGAAAGACCGCAGGGCAGCCAATTATCTCATACAAAAGATCATTAAAGGTGGCGGCGGTGTTTGGGGTGAAACCGTAATGGCAGCCCATCCTAATCTTCCGCAAAGCGATGCCAGTCAAATTGTAGGCTGGATATTATCGCTCTCCGGCGAGCATACCAGTAAAAAATCGTTGCCGGCAAGCGGTAGCATAGTACCCCCTTCCGATGTAAAACCCGGCGCTGCAATGGTGCTTTCTGCAAGCTATACCGATAAAGGTGGCAATAATATTAAAGCTTTAACCGGCAGAAGCGTAGCTGTATTGGGCAGCAATACGGTGACATTTAAAGGCACCGAGAAAAAAGAAGGCTATTCAACCTTTAGCTTTAACGGCAACAATTTAATGGTGGTGCCTCTGCAGCAGGGATGGTTTGCATTGGATAGCATTGACCTAACCGGCGTTACAGGTACAACACTGATGCTTGGCTGGCAGTTTCCGCCAAAATATGGTTTTGATTTTGAAATAAGGCTGGATGCACCCGATGGGAAGTTATTGGGTAAAGGTGCGCTGGCGCCACCGGCAGGCAAACAGAATAATGCTATGGTAAACATAAAGCTGGAGCCGGTAACCGGTTCAGGCTATCATACAGTCTATATTGTTTCAAAAGCTGCTGATGCAAAGGAAACAGCACGGGCTGGTATTACCTATGTACAATTTAAATAGCGGTTTTAAACTTTCCGCCGCCGGCGGGCATATACATAGTTGATAATTAATACAACTATTAAAATAGCAAGGCCGAAAAATTCACGGGTTTCTTCAATCCATGGTTTTTCGGCCTTCATTGTTGCAGCAATATCTTCAGCATTATGCTTGGTTGCCCAGTCAATCAGCCCGTTTGTATCAAACACTTTATAAATAGCATACCCCAGGTAAACAATGATGCCGATAATATAAGCCGAAGGATAAAATTTATTCCTGAAAGCCAGCCAGCATAAAATTGCCGGATATAAATAAATAATGATCCATTTAATGCCATCGGGATCGTTGTACTGCAATGCAGCGAACAAAACAAACAATATGCAACAGGTGATATTAAATATTTTCATGGCTGAAAGTTAAAACGAAAAATGTTTCAATGTGATTGAAATGTTTCGCACCTACTTACAGCCCCGGGTTGTCAATAAAATTCACCTTACCCTCCGATTGTGCTTCTTCCCACTTTAACATCAGACCGCTTAGCTTAAAACGCATATAATCTTCATCCTGCAGGTTAAATGCTGTTGTGGCTGCATCAGGATGCAATAATTCCATCAAACGGTTCAATTTCTTTATTTCAGCATCCGGCAAAGCTTTGTCTATAATAAGTAACTGAAAGTTTTGCCCGCTCATGGCATTTACAGCATCCTCTATATTATTTTCATAAGTTATATTCAGGTGCTGAATGCCTGCTGCAATTTTTTGTAAAGCGTTTGTATCACTTGTTTCATTTATTACGGCGTATGCCTGCAATGTTTTCATATTAACCTTTCTTTTTACACAAATTTATTACGCACCTATGGGGCGTGTATTGACTTAGGATAAGTAATCACATCTTAAGATACAGCTAAGGATTTGCCTGTGCCACCAATCAATTGCTTAAATTGCTTGTTATTTTACGTTATGCAGGAAGATTATCAGTCTTTAATTCACCTGGTGTTTATAGGCATTATAACTTTATTCCCGGTAGTGAATCCTATCGGCACCGCATTTATCCTGAACCCGTATTTTGATAACCTTACACGCAAGCAAAGAAAAAATGCAGTAAAAAGAATAGCCATATATGCTTTTATCATTTGCACTGTAACCCTATTTATAGGGCACTGGATACTGGAGTTGTTTGGTATTTCCATACCGGTTATACAACTGGCCGGTGGTATAATGATTTGCAAAATGGGATGGGAATCTTTATCTGCCGGTAATAATTCATCAGAAAACCAGGTAAAGGCTGCACATACCGCAGCAGCCGTTGATGTTGACAGGCTACAGGATAAACTTTTTTACCCTATTGCATTTCCGGTTACCGCAGGCGCCGGCACTATTTCGGTATTGTTTACACTGGGCGCCAGGAGCGCACACGAAGACATGAAAGCCTATCTTATGAATACCGGTGCACTTATGATTGCGATTATAGTGATATGCATATTAATTTACATCTTCTATCTCAATACAAAATCACTTATACAGTTTATGGGGCCAAAAGGAGAAAATGTAGTGAACCGCATTAGCGCCTTCCTTATATTTTGCGTGGGTTTGCAAATAGCCGTAAATGGCATAAAAGTTTTGGTACAGGCATAAATAATCAGAAACAATAGAACTCTTTAGGTTTAAGCAGTATTCGATTTATATAAAAGCTGCCTGAAGAGGCAGTTTAAAAATCATAACTAACGCTAAATTTATAATAACGAACCAGGTTATTTATTCAGCAGCCGAAACATCTTATACCAAACATTCACCGCTATGTCCTATTTTGCAATACAGCCAGACGGCATTGAACGAAGTAAATGCTTTTAATTTTGCAGGCTTCTGTTCTTAAATTTTATCACTATGGCACAATTGATCCGCAAAGAAGATGCACTTGAATATCATGAAAAAGAAAGGCCGGGCAAAATTGAAGTTGTCCCCACCAAAGAAACCAAAACACAGCGCGACCTGGCCTTGGCTTATTCACCGGGTGTGGCAGAACCTTGTTTGGAAATTCATGAGAATACAGAAGACGTTTATAAATATACAGCCAAAGGCAACCTTGTAGCGGTTATCAGCAATGGCACTGCGGTATTGGGTTTAGGAAATATAGGGCCTGAAGCATCCAAGCCGGTTATGGAAGGCAAGGGCGTTCTTTTTAAAATCTTCGCCGATATTGATGTGTTTGACATAGAGCTGAACACCACCAATGCAGACGAATTTGTAAAAGTGGTAAAAGCGATGGAACCCACATTTGGCGGCATTAACCTGGAAGACATAAAAGCGCCTGAATGTTTTGAAATAGAACAAAGGCTAAAGGAAGAATTAAATATACCCATCATGCATGATGACCAGCATGGTACCGCCATTATATCGGGTGCTGCTTTGCTGAATGCACTGGAACTGGTAGGCAAGGATATTTCAAAAGTTAAGTTTGTAATAAGCGGTGCCGGCGCTTCGGCTATTTCCTGCTGTAAAATATATATAGCACTTGGAGCTGATGTGCGCAATATGTATATGTTCGACAGTAAAGGGCTGATTATAAAGTCCCGCACCGGCCTTGACGAAAACAAGCAGCTTTTTGCACAGGATATGGAACCCCAAAGCCTTGAAGAATCTATGAAAGGCTGCGACGTATTCATCGGGCTTTCCAAAGGAAATGTGGTGAGTAAAGAGATGCTGAAATCAATGGCAGAAAAACCAATTGTTTTTGCATTGGCGAATCCCACGCCTGAAATTGCCTATGACGATGCCATTGAAGCAAGGCCTGATGTAATTATGGCCACAGGCCGGAGTGATTATCCTAACCAGGTAAATAATGTGCTGGGTTTTCCTTATATTTTTCGCGGTGCACTTGATGTGCGTGCTACTGCCATCAATGAAGCTATGAAGCTGGCAGCGGTAAAGGCATTGGCAGCGCTGGCAAAAGAACCTGTGCCCGATATTGTGAATGTGGCCTACAACGAAAGCCATTTACATTATGGGCCTTCTTATATTATTCCCAAACCCATGGACCCGCGTTTGCTGGTTACCGTTTCACCGGCTGTAGCAAAAGCTGCCATTGAAAGCGGCGTGGCAAAATATCCCATTACCAATTGGGAAACCTACGAAGCACAACTGTATAAGCGCCTCGGTACAGATGATAATATTCTCCGCTTTATCATTAATAAAGCAAAACAAAACCCGCAGCGCGTTGTATTTGCTGAAGCAGAAAATATTAAAATACTGAAAGCGGTACAGGTTGTAAAGGATGATGGTATTGCGATACCAATTTTATTGGGTAATGAAAAATGCATACAAAAATTGATTGAAGAAAATAACCTGCCACTGAAAGATGTGCAGATTATTGATCCCAAGAGTGAAGAAATGGATGCGAAATGCGTAGAATATGGCGATATATATTTTGAGAAAAGAAAACGCAGCGGCTTTAATTTATATGAAGCGAGGCAGGTTATGCGTGAACGTACTTATTTCGGCTGCATGATGGTAGCGCAGGGCGAAGCCGATGCCATGATATCCGGCCTTACGCGGCGGTATCCGGATACGGTAAAACCGGCACTGGAAATTATAGGTATGGAATCCGGCGTTAAGAGAATGGCGGGCATGTACATCATGCTTACTAAAAAAGGCCCGTTGTTTTTTGCAGACACCACACTCAATTTTAATCCCAACGTTGAACAGTTAAAAGATATTACATGCCTCACGGCAGAAGCGGTTAAAAATTTTAATATCAAACCGCGTGTGGCTATGTTGTCTTATTCCAATTTCGGAAGCAGTTCTTCACCCGAAGCCAAACTGGTACGCAGCGTTGTAGAGCAGATAAAAGAAGAAAAACCAGGCTTTGTGATTGATGGCGAAATACAGGCAGCCGTTGCATTTGACCAGGATTTGCTGAAAGAAAACTACCCCTTCTCCGACTTTGTAAATGAATCGCCTAATGTATTGATATTCCCTAACCTGGCAGCCGGCAATATTGCCTATCATTTAATGCAGGCCGTTGGCGGCGCAGAAGCAGTGGGCCCGGTATTGCTGGGCTTAAAAAAACCAGTGCATGTATTGCAGTTAGGAAGTTCTGTAAGGCAAATTATAAACATGGTGGCAATAGCTGTTTGGGATGCGCAGATAAAATGCGCTAAAGAGAAATAAGCCGGTGGCGCCTGATTTACCCGGTACATTAACCCCGGCAACAGATAAAAAATTAAAGATATTGCTAAAGCAAGCCATTAGAAATTTTGCTTTGCGAAATTCACATTAACTACTCCACAAACAAACAATCCAGAAATCTGTATGATTATTGTTTAACCTGAATTGAAACAACCAAAATAATTTTTTGTTATTTCATTCTTTATTATTTTACTTTGTATTTCAAAGTACTTTTAAACAATCAAACACCTTCGCAATGAAAGCACAAAAAAGTTTATCCCGCCCGGTTTTGTGGGTAGCGGTAACAACCCTGATTTTACTCGCCATACCATTTGTAGCCATGCAGTTTACCAACGAAGTAAACTGGAGCGTATCAGATTTTATTATCATGGGATTGCTGATATTCAGTACAGGATTATCTTACGTATTACTTACAAGGTCTGCTTCTGGTTTTACCTACCGCGCCGCTTTTGCGCTGGCTGTTGGTACCACGTTTTTATTAATATGGGCCAATCTCGCCGTCGGGCTTATTGGCTCAGGCCCCAACGCTGCCAACCTTATGTATGCAGGTATTGCAGGCATTGTTATTATCGGCACCTTCCTCTCCCGCTTTACCAGCAGGGGCATGAAGCATGTCATGTTCATTGCCGTTTTTGCATTGGCAATATGCGCCGGTATACAGTTGCTGGCTAAAATGTATGCGTATGCAGGCAGCTCTGTAACAGAGATCATTTTGGTAAATGCATTCTTTGCTATGCTATATGCTATTTCCGGCCTGCTGTTCAGGCATATAGCCTTAAAGCAGCCACCTGCTGCAGCATAACTTTATACATGCAGTCATGCGGCCTCTTGGCTAACAGCAGTAATTTCTATAGCTGCACATTCAACTGAGTAAGCAAAATCAGTAGCACCCAAAACTAATGTGCTACCCATTGCATAATGCGGGCTGAATAATAAGCGCATAACAAACCTTCTGTCTCTCATGCTAAAAACTTATTTTGCGCTTTTTGTATTTATAAACTGAATAGTTAACATGAGAAAACTCTCCTTGCTCCTGCTTGCTGCATGTATATCCGCCGCTGGTTTTGCGCAAAAAGATTCTGTAACTGTAGCTGATTATGCACGTGCCGAAAAAATGTTGTCGGCCAGCCTTACGCCATATATCTATAACAATGTGAGTTATGGCAGATGGATAAACGATAACCAGTATGCTTATCAAACACGCACAGCACAAGGCATTGGTTATGTTATGGTTGATGCCGCCAAAGGAACACGCACCAGCTTAACTGATAAGCCTGAAGGCCTTGATGGCAATACATACGGCTCCCGCGGGAAAGAAGTGCTTTCTCCTGATGGCAAAAAAGCAGTATTTATAAAAGATTATAATTTATGGGTAAGGAATGTTGCCACCAACCAACTTAAGCAGCTTACAACAGATGGCGTTGAATATTACGGCTATGCAACCGACAATGCCGGCTGGACGCATTCTGATAATGCTATTGTGAGCTGGTCGCCCGATTCTAAAAAGATTGCCACT
>NZ_JBQCIT010000047.1:0-113603 GCF_051953455.1 Parafilimonas sp.
TAAAAAACAAACCTGATAGTTTGCTCAAATACCCTTGCATCGCAGACCGGCAACCCCATAATGTAACACCGGCAACCGTAGGTTCCGTTCAACAGCGCTTTCATTGTTCGTCCTGCGGACGCAACGAATGCTTAGTTATTGGCTGTAGTTTTATATTTCCATGAGGTTCGTGTGCCTTATTGCATCACCTTCAAAGCTCAATATGTTTCCGTATTTAGTAGTTGTGTCAGCTCTTTTTAGAAATGATGCAATTTCTTTTAAATAATCTAAAGACGGTGAAATGTTTAGTAGCTTCAATACTTCAACACCTGTCTTTGTAAATAACTCGACTGGTAGTCTTTGTTCAGAAGCATTAGCTTGCCTTTCGACAACCAAAACAAGGTTTCCATATAATATAGGTGTCCTTGTAAGTGAAGTGTTAGGCTTGAAATGGTATGTGATAAAATCGCCTGGTTGGATAATTCCAATTTCTGTCAGTAAAGCAACATCATAATAAGATATTCCATACTTTTCCAGTGCGCTGTCATTGCCCTTGTACAACAAATAATCGTTCCTAATCTTAATCACAAAGTTTGCGATTTTAGTTATTATGTCGGCTTCTTCTTTACTTAAATTTCTGATTAGCTCTAACGTTCTCAGAGAGTAAGATTGGGGTCGTTTTATTTCACCTGCTAATATTTTACCCCAGAGCGATTGCATTTCCTCATTTGAAATGTCTTCGGCAATATTGAAAAACCTATTCATCCAATCCTCATCGATTGGTTTATTATCAATTGCTGGTTCATCTTTAAGTTGTTCCGCTGCAATGCTTGTAATACTTTCAATATTGTGTTGTTTTTTTGCTTGTTGAAATAACAATCGTTCTTGCGTTCTACTTTCTAAATCTGGTGAGGGAAGTTGTGAAATGTTAACTGGGGTTGGTTGGGACGGCGAAGAAATTTGCAACTTCTCCTCCTTGTACTCAATTCCACCTGTGCCAGTGAAATTGTCTTTTACAGCACTTGCAATTATTTTCATTTCTTCAGCCCTTGCCTGTGCAAGAGCCTTAATTTCGTAAGCCTTTGTGTCAATATCTTTTTTGTCAAAATATTGCTTGGTCAGTCTGCCCGTCATTTTCCCAATAATATCGATTAGCTTATCAATTGGGAGTATTTTACCAAGACCGAGAATGTCGCTCAAACTCATAATATCATTTTGAAAATTACAGCCAACGTTGAAGCATTTGTGATGGCATGGCAATAGCGAACTGTCAGCCTGGAACAAATGCTTAATTGAAAAATGTTGAAGTTAAGAACTAATGACCAACAGCGTAATGTCTGCCGAAAACATAGCTGAAAAATGTTTTGCCGCCGATTGCCAACGTCCAGCCATGCTATTGCAAATGCACTGTTACCTGCAGCCGTGGTCATTATGAATGTAATTGTCTAAATCGAAATTTTGATTGTTTGCAGCGAGTCAATAAGCTCTGAACCTCCATAGTCAGAAACGCTTTCTTTTCCGTTGCTGTCCCACGTTTTCCATTGTCCCACCTTTTCATTGTTAAAGCGTATCCCTTCTTCTTGCTTATGTTCGCCACAACCCCACCACGTCGAAAGTCCATATGCGTTTTTATTGACGAAGATGCCTTCAAAAGCAACTTTTCCGCTGGGACAGATTTCTCTTCGAAGTTCAAACTTCCCGTCAGACGAATAGTGGGTTTCTACTACCTGTTCACCTGTCTCTCTATACCACTTCTCAATCGTCGGCATACCTCGATTAAAATATTTTACTTTATGAGGCTTGCCATCATCGTAGTTTTCTGTATGTGTGCTGTCGGCAGCCTTATTTGATTGTTCGAGTATAGCTTGCTTTGTTTCCTTGTACCATGTGTCCGGATCGAATTTATGTGACGTGTCTTTGCATGATGTGAGAAAAATAGTGGCTACTGTCAGAATTGTCAGTAAGAATTTAATGCTCATTGTTGTGTTAGTTCGATTTGAGTTTTGGGTCGCGGCAGGTTGCAGGTAACGGCTCAGGTATTTGTGTTCGGCGGGAACAGCGTTCCCGTCGGCTTATAACCGAAGCTAAATTAATAAACAAAAGCGGATGAAAATTCTGTTGCCGCCAGCGTTCCGTCGCGATGACGACGGAACGCTTAATTGAAAAACTTTAGTTGAGCAAACTTCGTGTCAGCCCCGCTGACACAAATACGCTTGTTACATGCACACTTGAGCGAATAAAACACAATAACATTGAATTATGTACAAACGAAACTTTTTGCATAAAGTGCAGCACAATTACAGTCAACTGCGTGTTGTCCACTGTCCGCCAAAACCACTTTGCAAATAATTGCTGAGTAGAATTACTACTGCTTAAAGTCCTGCCCAATAGCGATTCGTCTGCCGGTTGAAATGAATGCTTTGCGAATAATGTTTGCAACTTAAAAAAACAACCACTTTTTACTGATGCTTAATTGAAATGCAAAAGCTGATGATTAATACAATTTACCAAAGCTGAATAGCATTGTTGATGCCGAAGTTTATACAAGTTGCATGTAACACAAAGATTTACGAATATTCCACGCAGTTCCAAAAAAAATTACCATTTGATTTTCAATACTCACCGCTTTCGTTTTTTGTATTGCCGTTGCGGCAATCAATTTATACCCTAAAAACCCGGATGCCATCTTACACGTTACAAACCCTATCCTGATTTTCAGGATAGGGTTTGCCGCCATCAGAAAATCCGTATAAAGATTAATCAAAATTTCAGTTTGCCGCTATAATAATCAACCACCATAGCACTTAAAACATAATTGTATTTGGCAATAATGAGGTTCAGGTTTGCCTGGTCGTAATTGTTCTTGGCAATAACATAATCTACAGAAGTAACAGCGCCGGCATTGAATTTTATTTCAGCAATGCGAAAAGATTCTTTATAGGCATTTACCTGGTTGGTAAGCGTTGCAAACCGGTCCCTGGCCGATACTACGTTGGCATGCGCCTGTTCTATATTTTGCTGCAACTGCGTTTTAGTGGTTTTTAAAACGATCTCTGCATCTTTCTGTTGCAACAACGCTGTTTTTATTTGCGTTCTGTTTCTAAAATTATTCAGCAGCGGTATGCTTATGCCAACGCTGAATGAATTATAAAAGTTATTGGAAAACTGGTTACCATAAGGTATTTTTTGAGATATATAATTATTCTGCACCGTATACACAGGAAGTTTGTCGCCATTA
Organism: Parafilimonas sp.; assembly: GCF_051953455.1. Lineage (NCBI taxonomy): Bacteria > Pseudomonadati > Bacteroidota > Chitinophagia > Chitinophagales > Chitinophagaceae > Parafilimonas > Parafilimonas sp. The sequence goes on from NZ_JBQCIT010000047.1 coordinate 3,218, forward strand.
CTCAGTACATAATTATCTGTGGCTATGTCATTTGAACCGGTAAACTGCTGCGTGGCGGCCGCACTTGAATAGTTGGTAGATAAACCACCATTGAAATACAAGGAAGGATAACGCTGCGAACGGTAACTTTTTACACCATATACGGCGCTGCTTTGTCTTAATTCAGCAGCTTTAACTATGGCAAGGTTTTGTAAAGCCAACCTGTAAATAGAATCTGTGTTTAACATGGTATTATCTGTAATGTCGGCAATATTTATTGCTTCAATTGCCATGTTCTTATTGTAAAGAATGTTAAGCAGTTGTGCCAGTGTTATTTTGGCTGTTTGCAAATTATTATCAGCACTTACTACTGCCAATTCATTTTGTGCATATACGCCTTTAAGGTCAGATAATTCTTCCGGCCCAATGCTGCCATCCTCATTTAATATTTCAAGCCGCTCCACCTGTTTTGAAGATACATCCTGTTGTTGCCGGGCAGCAGAAAGCAATTCTTCATTGGTTAATATTTGCAGGTATTGAAGAATTACATTTAAAGCCACGGCATCTTTTTGCTGCTGAATCTCGAATTCGCTTGCCTGGAAGGCCAGCTTGTTTTGTTTAATGGCGCGCTGGATGGAGAAAAAGTTAAACAGTGTAAGGCTGGTGTTTAAACCATAATTGCCGTACCTGATCGTTTGGTTTGAATAAGAGTTTGTGTAAGGATCAATGCTGCGGCCGTTTTGTACACCATGGCTTATATCTCCATTTAATGTGGGAATCATATAACCTTTTGCATTTTGCCAGTTAGCCTTTGAAATGCCTGATGTTACTTCGCTTCGCTGCACATCGTTATTATTTTCTAAAGCTAATTGTATGCATTGCTGCAATGTAAGTTTGGCCATTGTGGAATCAGCCTGTGCAAATATTGCTGTGCTTATAATTGTAAGCAATGCTATTAATGTAGTTCTTATCATAATCCGGTTCTTCATATACTTTTTACTGTTCAATTCTTCCATCTAATAAATTAATAATGCGGGAGCCATATTCAGCATTCTTTTCAGAATGGGTTACCTGTATAATGGTTACGCCATCTTCTTCATTCAGCGTTTTAAATAATTCCATTATTTCCTCGCCTTGTTTGGAATTAAGGTTGCCGGTGGGCTCATCAGCCAATAATAATTTTGGATTGGCAACAAGCGCCCTTGCTATGCCCACCAACTGTTGCTGGCCACCGCTTAACTGCGTTGGAAAAAGATCTTTTTTACCAACGATATTAAAACGGTCGAGTATATCTGCCACGATGGCTTTTCTTTCAGATGTTTTGGAGTTCTGGTAAATTAAAGGCGTTTCAATATTTTCATATACTGTCAATTCATCAATAAGATGATAAGCCTGGAAAACAAAACCGATATATTGTTTGTACAATTGGGAACGATGTTTTTCTTTCAGTTTATTTACATGCTCTCCCATAAAGAAATAATCGCCTTCATTAAATTCATCCAGCATGCCCAGTACATTTAATAAAGTAGATTTCCCCGAACCGGAAGGGCCCATTACAGAAACAAATTCGCCTTGTTGAATCGTAAGATTTATATCTTTCAGAAGATAAGTTTTAGCGCCGCCTATTGTTATCCATTTTGAAAGATGTTGTAATTCTATCATGCAGATTAATTTAATGTACCTCAAGTATAAGAAAGATGTACCAATTAACACAAGTATTGAAAAGCAATTAGTTAGCAAAGAAACAAATAAGTAAGGTGTCCGGTTTCGATACAGTTAATGTTCATTTTCAGCATAGGATATTTTGCATGACGGGACTGCATATAACAGGTAAACTGCTACTTTAATTTCTTTTCCATGATATAATCATTCATAAAATAACCTGAGCCAATATCAATATCTTCTTCACCAATTACTTTAAAACCCAGCCGTTCATACATACCCTTTGCTTTGTTATGGCGGTTTACATTCAGTAACAATGCTGTTGCATTTTCTTTTTGTATCGATTGAATGATGTATTCAATCAGCAACCTGCCAATGCCTTTTCCCTGGTGTGATGGAAGAATGTAAATCTTATTGAGTTTATAAATGGTGTTTTTAAGCAAACTGTAATCAGCATAAGCAACAGGATCACCATGCGCTTCAGCCAGTAAAAAGAAATGGCCCTGCTGTGCCTGGCTTTGTAATGATGGCTTGCTGTAAATAAGGTTCAGCATATAATTTATTTGTTCAGCAGAAAGTATATCTCCAAATGTTGGCGGCCAGATTGTATGCGCCATTGCATGTATGGTGTCTATATCTGCTGTTGTCGCCTTGCGAATTATTATATCCGAAGCCATTTTACTTAAAAATTTTTTTACTGATCCAGTGTGATATGAATGCGCTGCCGGCACCGATAACTGCGCCTCCGATTACATCAGTAGGATAATGTTCGCCTAAATACAATCTTGAGTAACCAACACCGGCGGCCCAGGCATAAGCGGGCACAACGATGTACCATTTTTTATATTGCAACGAAACACTTGTTGCCGCTGCAAAAGCCAAGGTTACGTGCCCCGAAGGAAATGACTTTCCATCTTCATATTTGTACGGATAAACATCGTTGTATTTTTGAAAAGGCCGTTGCCGGTCGAATACCTGCTTCATAATGGTTGTAGCGCCGGCAGCAATAACCACGCTGCCCGCAATTTCATAAGCTTTATACTCATCCTTCTTGTTGTGAGTGATCTTACTTTCAACAAACAAGCTAACCGGCACTGCAATGCTTACAGGGTAAGCAGAGCTCGAAACACCTTTCCATACAAATGAATTGGGATGTTGGGGATTAATATCCCTCAATAAATTAATATCCCAGTTTTGCGCATTGGTTTTTAAACCAATAAAAAAGCATCCTGCAATTAAGATGCTTTTAAAAATTCTGATGTTTAAAAGTTTCAACATTTAAAATTTCAATGATTTGTTAATCCTGTTTAGATAAGATTCTTCAAACTTTCTTGCAGTGTTTTAATTCTTGCTTCGGCATCAGCCTGCTTCTTTCTCTCCAGTTCAACAATTTCCGGTTTTGCATTTTGTACAAAACGTTCATTGTTCAATTTTTTTTGTACCGATTGTAAAAAATTTTTCTGGTAAACAAGGTCTTTTTCAAGCTCCGCTTTTAATGTGGCCGTATCTGCCTGCTGTTCACTCTTGATGTAGAATTTATCTTCCTCATTGGTCGTGACAATTGAACCTGTAATGTTTTCCTGGGTGAATGAAAGAGAAGCCGCATTCACCTGCTTCTTTAAAATTTCTTCAAAGCTGGTATATGTTTCTTTGTTGGCCGATTGAATAAATAACTCAATGCTTTCTTTTGGCTTGATGTTATTCTTATTCCTGGCATCGCGGATAGTAGTAATTACATTCTTCAACAAGTGTCCCTGCCGTAAAACTTCCATTGACCATTGATTATCCACCATTGACTGCTTCACACAAATATCATCGTCGTGCTTTTGCAGTAAATGATAAATTTCTTCTGTAACAAACGGCATGAATGGATGCAGGAGTTGCATCAACTCTTCAAAAAATTCAATGGTTTTATTATAAACACCGGCATCAATGGACTGTTCAAAGCCTGGTTTAATCCATTCGAGATACCAGCTGCAGAAATCATCCCATATCAAAGAATAAATTGTTTTTAAAGCTTCGCTTAATTTAAATTGTTCATATAACTTTTCTATTTCAAGTTTGGCTTCATTCAATCTTTGTTCAAACCATGTAACGGCGAAGTTTTCGGTTGACTGTTGACTCTTGGCTGTTGACCGGCTTTCCCACATCTTCACCAGCTTCATTGCGTTCCATATTTTATTGATGAAGAAGCTGCCTTGTTTTAATGTGCTTTCTTCTTTTACATCAAACAATAAATCGTTGCCGGCGGGAGAGGAGATGAGTATGCCAAAGCGAACGGCATCCGCACCATATTTATCTATCAGCGCCAACAGGTCTGGCGAATTACCTAAACTTTTACTCATCTTTCTGCCCAGTTCATCCCGCACAATACCGGTGAAATAAACATTGCTGAAAGGCTTTTCGTGCTTGTATTCGTACCCGCTTATGATCATCCTTGCCACCCAAAAGAAAATTATTTCCGGCGCGGTAACCAATGTTTGTGTGGGATAATAATATTCAATGTCTTTATTGCCTGGATCAGATAAACCTCTAAACACTTCCATCGGCCAAAGCCATGAAGAGAACCAGGTATCCAATACGTCTTCATCCTGAATCAGCTTCGAGCTTCGAGCTTCGGGCTGTGAGCCTTCTTTTCTCGCAGCTCGCGGCTCACGACTCATAGCCTGTTGTAAAGCTTCCTCCTCACTCTCCGCCACATAAAAATTTCCTTCTTCATCATACCAGGCAGGAATGCGCTGGCCCCACCAAAGCTGGCGGCTCACACACCAGTCTTTTACATTCTCCATCCAATACCTATATGTGTTTACATATTTGGGTGGAAAGAATTTTATCGTTTCATCCAATACGGCTTTTAAAGCAGGCTCACTTAATTTTTTCATACTGAGCCACCATTGTAAACTTAGTTTTGGCTCTACCACTGCATCGCTACGCTCACTGTAACCCACCTGGTTTTTATAATCTTCAATCTTTACAATATGTTTGGCTTCTTCCAGCGCTGCTACCATTTTTTTGCGGGCTTCAAACCTGTCTTCGCCAACAAATAACTGCGCAGCTTCACTCAACGTGCCGTCATCATTCAAAATATCAATTACCTCAAGGCCATATTTTTTACCGATGTTATAATCGTTCATATCATGTGCCGGCGTAATTTTCAGTGCCCCAGTACCAAATTCCATTTCCACATAATCATCGGCGATAATGGGAATGCGCCGGTTGATTAAAGGCACCAATGCCGTTTTGCCAACCAAATGTTTATAACGTTCATCTTTGGGGCTTACACAAATAGCCGTATCGCCCAATATTGTTTCCGGGCGAACGGTGGCAATTACAATACTGCCCGGGGAAGCCAGGTCGTGCAGCCCTACAGCCGATTCTTCAATTACATTATACCTTACATAATATAATTTACTGTTGGTTTCTTTGTAAATAACCTCTTCATCGCTCAGCGCTGTTTTGGCTTTCACATCCCAGTTTATCATGCGTTCGCCGCGATAAATAAGGCCTTTGTTATAGAGGTCAACAAACACTTTAATCACTGTTTTATAATAGTGATCGTCCATCGTAAAAGTGGTGCGGTCCCAATCGGCGCTGCAGCCAAGTTTTCTAAGCTGCTGCAAAATAATGCCGCCATATTTATCTTTCCATTCCCAGGCATATTTTAAAAACTCTTGGCGGCTTAAGGAAGCTTTTGTAATATTTCTTTCACGCAGCATTTGCACCACTTTGGCCTCTGTGGCAATAGATGCATGGTCTGTGCCCGGCACCCAGCAGGCATTTTTACCGTGCATGCGGGCGTGGCGAATCAATACGTCCTGGATGGTATTGTTTAAGGCATGGCCCATGTGCAGCACGCCGGTTACGTTTGGCGGCGGTATTACAATCGTATAAGGCTCCCTTTCATCCGGCGTGCTGCTGAAATATTTCTTTTCAATCCAGTGTGCATACCATTTTGCCTCAGCTTCCGTATGATTAAAATTTTTTGATAATTCCATGTTTAATTATTAATCGCTTCGCTCTTAATGATTTTTATTTTTTTTGTTACCGGCTGAAGTACAGGTGGCAGCCCGGTTGTGTCACTCCCTTGTGCTGCATAATGTTGTGCAGCAACAAGGGCGCAAAAATACTTAACTGCTTTTAATTGTCAGATAAATGAAACAGCTGGATAGCATATTGTTTTAATCAAAATAATATGCTTTCTTAACCTTGCTTATGTAAGCATGTAAACACTTTTTTGCTTTTTCTTTTTTAATTTTTACTTTGTAGCGTGTATGCTATTGTTGACATAGAAACTACGGGAAGCCATCCTGCGCAAAACGGTATTACCGAAATAGCAATTGTTTTGCATAATGGCACCGAAGTGGAAGGCCGGTATGAAACACTTATTAATCCCGGCTATCCCATTCCTTCTTTCATTACTTACCTTACCGGCATCAGTAATGACGCAGTTGCAACTGCACCATCTTTCTCTGAAGTGGCGCAGCATATTCATAACCTTTTAAGCAACCGTATTTTTATAGCACATAATGTAAACTTCGATTATACTTTCATCCGGCATCATTTGCAGGAAAATGGTTATCACTGGCTGCCTAAAAAACTATGCACCCTTAAGCTCAGCCGTAAAGCATTCCCCGGTATGGCTAAATATGGCCTGGGGCATCTTTGTCAGGTATTGGAAATACCGGTTGTAAACCGCCACCGTGCCGGTGGCGATGCAGATGCAACAGCCATTTTGTTTCAGAAAATATTAAAAGAAGGCGGTGAAAAGATTATTAAAGATTTTCTGAAAAAAGATAATCATGAACAAATTCTCCCGCCCAATCTTCCCAAGGAAAGTATCCAGAAACTGCCTTATGTGCCGGGTGTTTATTATTTCCACAATGCCAAAGGGAAAATAATTTATGTGGGCAAGGCCAAGAATTTAAAGAAGCGTGTGCTTAGCCATTTTACAGGATTGAACCCCGGAAAAAAACGGCAGGAATTTTTACGGAATATTTATGAAGTAACATTTACAGAATGCCCCACTGAGTTTACAGCTTTCATTCTTGAAAGCGTAGAAATAAAAAAATACTGGCCGGAATATAACTTCAGCCAGAAACGGGCTGAACAGTTTTATGGTATTTATCTCTTTGAAGATTCTGCAGGTTTTCTTCGCCTTGCCATTGATAAAAAAAGAAAACATACCGAACCTGTGGCCAGCTTTACGCTGCTGGGCGATGCACATCGTGCGTTGTGGAAAATGGTAAAGCAGTTTGAATTGCACCCGGCTTTATGTTTCCTGCAAAAACAATTACATATACCTGCCACCATTACCTGCGAATTGTATAATGAAAAAGTTATTCAGGCTGTAAACTTTCTGCAGAAAAACATGGGCTCATTTGCCATTATAGAATCGCCTGCCACCGGCAATCAAAAAAGCTGTGTACTGGTGGAAAATGGAAAATTTTATGGAATGGGTTTATTGCCGCATGACAACGAGTCATTTGACCCGGCTCATTTAAAAACCTATCTCACAACTTATCCTGAAAATGAAATGATCAGGACGCTTGTTAAATCTTATGTACAAAAAAATACAGAGAAGCTGGTTAAAGTAAATTGATGTTATTTTGTGTGGAGTAGTTTTCCCACAAAGCTCTTTGATTTTTTTATTCATGCCGTAATTACAGGATATAAGGTCTGGGCATGAAATTTTCAATACTGTTCCACATAAAACTATTAGTTATGGTATTAAGTGGCATTATTTGTTTAGGTATTAGTTGTTCAATTGCAGCGTTTGTGGGCAAAAGCAGGGTTTTACCAGACCAGGATTAATATGGCTTGATTTTAGAGTTGTATTCATTAATACTAAAATTTGATTTATGCATTTCAGAACATTTATGAATGGTGTGCTCGTTGGTATTTTGCTTGGTGTTTTATTTGCACCGGAAAGCGGGGAAGAAACCCGTAAAAAAATATCAAGAAGGGCGCAGGGTATTAAAGATAGTTATGACGAATTTGCCGGCGAAGTTTCTGAAACTTATGGCAAAGTAAAAACCCGGGCTAATGATCTTGTAAATCGTGCAAAAGATAAATATAATGAAATTAAAGGGGAATCAGAATCAATGTACGAGGTATAAATGATAGTTAAACGCTTTACATGAAAAACCCCGTGCCTGACTACCCCCGGTTTCTGCCGGGGGATTTTTTTTGTATGTACATTCGTACCTGTGTACCGCCTGCAAAACAAATTAACAGCACTACCCCTGCGAATAAAAGTTTTTCTGGGCATTACCTTGGTTTTTTTTATATGGTTTTGCCTTTGTTTGCCTGCAAACTTATTTCCCGCCCCAACCAGTTATATTATAGAAGATAAAGATGGTAACCTCTTAAATGCATCCATTGCCGAAGACGGCCAGTGGCGTTTTCCTTTTAATGAAAAGGTCCCCGATAAATTTGCCAAATGCATTACGACATTCGAAGATAAAAGGTTCTATTATCATCCTGGTGTTGACCCGGTTGCTTTTGCAAGAGCATTTGTTCAAAACATAAGATCGCGATCAACGGTAAGTGGCGCCAGCACACTAACCATGCAGGTTATACGCTTAAGCCGTGGCGCTCAAAACAGGAATATATTTAATAAGCTTATTGAAAGCATTTTAGCTGTAAGATTAGAATTCACTCATCGCAAAAAAACTGTGCTCGCTTTATATGCGTCCAATGCCCCATTCGGCAGCAATATAGTTGGGCTGGATGCCGCGGCCTGGCGCTATTTTGAACGAAGCCCTGAACAACTAAGCTGGGGAGAAACGGCTGCACTGGCCGTTTTGCCCAATGCACCGTCGCTGGTGCGGCCCGGAAAAAACCAGCAGGAATTATTAAGGAAAAGAAATTTTTTATTGGATAAACTGGCCGCTGCAAATATTATTGATTCAACTACCGCAGCGCTTTCAAAATCGGAGCCATTACCCGGCGAACCAAAACCACTTCCTCAATTTGCGCCGCATTTGCTGAACAGATTCAGGAAAGATATTGTTGCGCAGCAATTATCTTCCAATAAAAATATCTCAACAGGTATTCAAACAACAATAGATATTAACCTGCAAATGCAGGTAAATGATATTCTTAACCGGCATCACCGGCAATTGCAATCAAACCAGATAAACAATGCAGCAGCAATGGTGGTTGATGTTGAAAGCGGCAGCATACTCTCTTATATCGGCAATATTTATACGCCAGCAGATTCATCTGCTGAAAGTTATGTTGATGTGCTGGCGAGCAAACGTAGTCCCGGCAGCACTTTGAAACCTTTGCTGTATGCATCTCTGTTAAGCGAAGGGAAAATGCTGCCGCAACAATTGGTGCCTGATATTCCCACGCAGATAAATGGTTATGCACCCCAAAATTTTGATTTGGGTTATGATGGCGCAGTGCCTGCTAACCGTGCATTGGCAAGAAGCCTGAATATTCCTGCCGTTAAAATGCTGCAGCAATATCGGTTTCAGCGTTTTTATAATGTATTAAAGCAATGTGGGTTTACAACGCTTGATCATCCGCCTGGTTTTTATGGAATGAGCCTGATATTGGGAGGCTGTGAAATTTCACCGTACGAACTGTGCGGGGTGTATGCAAGCATGGCAAGAATGTATTTGCATCAACAGCAAAACAAAGGCAAATGGAATGCGGAGGATTGGTTTATGCCGCGATATGATCAACGGTCAATAGACAACAGTCCACAGTCAATAGAGACCGTTAAGCTGTTTGACTACACTTCATTGTGGCATACATTCAATGCTATGAACGAAGTGATGCGGCCGGGAGTAGAAGGCTTATGGGGAATGTTTCAATCGGCGCAGCGCATAGCATGGAAAACAGGAACGAGCTTTGGCTTTCGTGATGGCTGGGCAGTTGGCTTCACACCAAAATATTGCGTAGTGGTTTGGGTGGGTAACACCACCGGCGTTGGCCGTCCCGGCTTAACGGGCATTAACACGGCGGCGCCGATCATGTTCGATATTTTCAGAACATTGCCGCAATCAAAATGGTTTCAGCCGCCGCAGTACGATTTTGCTTATTTACCTGTTTGCCATCAATCCGGTTTTAAAGCCGGTGAATATTGTACAGATATTGATACCATGCTTGTTTCCGCAAATGCACAGCAGGCGGCGGTTTGCCCATATCATCATATTATTCATCTTGATAACACCGAAAGTTATCGTGTAACAGCCAATTGTGTTTCTCCATCCGAAATGGTACATCAAAAATGGTTTGTGCTGCCGCCAACCATGGAGTTTTATTATAAGCAACGGCATGCGGGCTATAAAATATTACCACCTTTTATGAGCGGATGTTTGAGTGAAATACAATCCGCATTTGAGATTGTTTATCCGCAGGAAGGGGCAAGAATATCAGTACCGAAAGAAATAACCGGTGAAAAGGGCCGGACAGTTTTTACCGTAACGGCACGTAATAACCAGGCTAAATTATTCTGGAGCATAGATGATATGTATATAGGCGAAACAGAAAATTTTCACCAGATGGCGGTTAACCCTGCACCAGGAAAACATGTATTAACTGTGGTGGATGAAAATGGAGAATCGGTTGTGCGAAATTTTGAGATTGTAGAAGACGAGTAATTAATACTGAAAATAAATTTCTGTTGCTCCATAACCATATCGCGGATGATATTGGTTGATGAATGTTTTTACTTCTCTTTTTGTTTTCAGAATATCATGGATTTCATCACGCAGTTTGCCGCTGCCAACGCCATGAATAACGGTAAAGGATGGTAAGTGATGCGCCAGCGCCAGTTCATACCACTTCTCAAATTCTCTTAGCTGAATTGTGAGGATTTCAAAATTGCTTAAACGCTGCCACTCATCTGTAAGTTTCTCCATATGCAGGTCAACAACACTGCGGGCAGGTTCTAAATGTTCCCGGATTCTGTCAGCCTGGTAAACTTTATTTTTCCTGAGAATATTTGGTGTGAGCTCTACTTTTTCTTCAATAGCTTTTTCGGGATACGTATCAAACAGTGTGAAATTAATGGAAGGTTCATTTTTCTCTTTCATTTCTTCAATGCGCTGAAAGAGCTGTTTTGGCTTTAGTTTGATGGATGTTTCATAATATTCAGCCTTATTTTTTTCAGGCGTTATCAAACTAAATTCAAAATTGAAGAAAGGATTATCATTAAAATCGCTGAAAGGAATATCATGCAGGTAAAAATCATTACGCATTAATATATCACCTTTCAGTTCAAACTCTTCATTACCAAAAAAGCCCTGTACATACTGAAATTTATAACCTATGGTATTTTTATTGACGAGATATAACTTAAACAATTCCACCATTTCATCACCAAATTCATCCATTGTAAATTTTGGAATAAAAGAAAGCCAGACGCCTTCTTCCCTTATTGTTTGCTGCGCCTTTTTTTTCTCTTTCGGAATGTCGTCAATGTATGTTTTTGCAGGTTTTTTTACTGGTACATTTTTCTTATTGGTAAAACGTTTAAAATAAGGAAAGTCAACCTGGTCTGTGTAAACAGGAAAGCGAACGCCGCGTACCTCCACGAGCAACATTTTGTCATTAATGATCTCTGCTACTTTTCCTTCTTCGTTCGTGTGTAAAATAATTATATCGTCTCCGGGCTGGTATTTCACAATTTAAATCTTCTTAATTAAAAATTAGCCAGTACATCTGCCAGGTGCAGTACCTTAAGATCAGCGTGTTTATTTTTTATACAGCCATCGATATGCATAAGGCAGCTCATATCTGTACTGATGATATATTCCGCTTTTGTTTCTGCGGCGTTTGTAATTTTTTGATCAGCCATTGCAATACTGACAGGTTCAAATTTAACGGCAAAAGAGCCGCCGAAGCCGCAACAGGTTTCCACGTCGTTCATCTCCACCAATTGCAAACCCTTTACGTTTTGTAAAAGTGTGCGCGGTTCCTGCTTTATGTGGCATTCGCGCAGGGCGGCACAACTATCGTGGTAAGTGGCCGTGGCATTAAAGCTTGCATTAAAATCAGTGTAATGTAAAACGTTTACCAGGAAATCGCTGAGCTCATAAATGCGCTTTTTTATATCTTCCACTTCTGCTTTTTGTATGGTGTTTTCAAAAAGCTTTTCATAATAATTTTTTACAAAACCAACGCAGCTTGCGCTTGGGCCAACAATATAATCGGCGCCGCTAAAGTCCTTCAAAAATTTTTTACAAACATCTTTTGCTTCGCCCCAAAAGCCTGCATTAAAACCGGCCTGCCCGCAGCAGGTTTGATTAGTATTGTAAGAAACGGTGCAACCTGCTTTTTCTAGCACTTTTACCATATTAAACCCAACGGAAGGATATAACTGGTCGATAAAACATGGTATAAAAATCTGAACATTCATTTCGAAAATAAGTTTGCTGAATAGCGATTCAACAGTACAAGGGAGTGACACAACCGTGCTCAATGCTTGTTATGTCGCTGATAACAAAATTACTTTTTTAATTTTCGGTTGAGGGCGATCATTTTAATGGCCGTTACGGCTGCTTCTTCACCCTTGTTACCGTGAGTGCCGCCAATGCGCTCTGCGGCCTGCTGCTCATCGTTTACAGTAAGCACACCGAAAATAGAGGGCACATCCAATACCATATTTAAAGAAAGAATGCCATCTGTAACAAATTTGCATACATAATCAAAGTGCGGTGTATCGCCGCGTATCACCGTGCCCAATGCTATAAACGCATCTGCTTTTTGCTGTTGGCTTTCTGCATAAGCTTTTATAGCAAAAGGTATTTCTACAGCGCCGGGAACCACGAGTGTTTTGCAGGCAATATTTTGCTGCTGTAATAATTGAATGGCGCCTTTTTCAAGCTGATCAACAATCACGCTGTTCCACTCGGTTTTTACAATAATGATAAAGGCATCCTTTAGTTTGGGGATGCCTTTGTTTAATGTTTTATTTCCCTTTGATGCCATTATTTCGTACTAAAATCGTTTGGAACTATACTTAAACGATAAATATATTTATCGGCTGCAAAACCACGGTTGGTATTCGGGAACTTTTCTTTGAGTTCTTTATATAAATCCAAAGCCTCAGTGGTTTTGCCTACTGTTTCGAGTTTTAATGCAGCGCGGAACAAATATTCGCTGCTCATGGTGGCATCGTCTGTAAACTCAGCAGCAGCTTTTTTGTAAGAAGCAACTGCCTCATCGTTTTTATTCAGTTCGCTGTAAGCATCGCCCAATGCGCCATAAGCCATCATTTGTATCTGTTTGGCACTTGTATTAAAATCCTTAAGATTCTCAACAGCTTTATTAAAATCGCCGGTTTTTAAATAGCATAAACCTGCATAATATTTTGCCAGCTTGCCCGTTTTAGTTGAACCGTAATTATTCATTACATAAATAAACCCGCGGTTATACTGGTCGCCGTTTAATGCGAGCTTTAAAGAATCTTCGCGAAAATATTGCTCTGCTTTCCACATAGCATTTTGCGCTTCTGCTTCTTTAGGCGCCACAACATAATTCTGATAAGCAAACCATCCGCCTGCTATAACCACTATAGCAATAATAACAGCAATTATAGGTTTTTGATTGCGAAACCAAAACCGCTCCATGTTAAAAGATGTATCTCCCGTTTTTGCCTCATGCACATGCGCTTCAGCCATAAAAATATTAGGTATTAAAATTTAAAATAAAAAAAGCAAACCGTTAGTCAATTATAAAAGGATAATTTTTATCAGCATAAACATCTCTTAATACTTCGCTGTCTTCAGGCCATGGGCTTTCTTCGGCAAATTTTACTGATTCTTCCACGATACCATTTATACGCTCATCAATAGCCTTTATTTCTTCGTCAGAAGCAAACTTATTGTCTTTGATTGTTTTTAAAACAAGCAAAATAGGGTCTTTGCCTTTGTAATCTTCCAACTCTTCTTTTGTTCTGTATTTACCGGGATCGGAAATAGAGTGGCCTTTGTAGCGATAGGTTTTCATTTCCAACAGGGTAGGGCCGCCTTTTTCCCTGGCTCTTTTTACTGCCCTTGCAATGGCTTCATGCACCGCTTCTGTACTCATGCCATCAACTTTATCACCGGGCATTTCATAAGCATCAGCCAGTTTATAAATATCAACAACATTTGAAGTACGCTCAATAGATGTGCCCATTGCATAATTGTTGTTTTCACAAATAAATACAACGGGTATTTTCCACAACATGGCAAGATTAAATGTTTCATGCAAAACACCCTGCCTGGCAGCGCCATCGCCAAAAAAGCAAAGCACCACATTATCGGTGCCTTTATAAGCTTCGGCAAAAGCAATACCGGCGCCAACACCAATCTGTCCGCCCACTATGCCATGACCGCCATAAAAGAAATGTTCCTTGCTAAAAAAATGCATACTGCCGCCCTTACCTTTCGCAAGGCCTGTTGCTTTTCCATACAATTCAGCCATACACGCATTGGCACTGGCGCCTTTGGCCAAAGCCAGTCCATGATCGCGGTAAGCAGTAATAAAAATATCTTCCTGCCGTGTGGCTGTCATGCAACCGGCGGCAATGGCCTCCTGCCCAACATAAGCATGAAAGAAGCCACGGATTTTACCGGCCATCTTATACATTTCTTCAGCCTTAAGCTCAAACTGGCGTATGAGTTGCATTAACTCATACCAATATAAATAAGTCTCTTTAGTAAATTTTACAGGCACGCAGCTAAAATTTAGGCCGCAAATATAAGCGCAAACGGTAAATAAGCCATAGTGTTTTGCAACTGAAACATAATTTTACCATTACCGTTTACTTAAAACATTTGCGCCTGAACATGCATGTATATTTGCAGCGCATGAAAAAACTTTCCACACAGCAAATACTGGCGCTGGTAAAAAAAGATATTTTGCTTGAAACCCGCCAGCAATACACGTTTTATGGCGTGCTGTTGTATGTGGCTTCTACCGTATTTGTTGTATACCTTACAAATGGGCAGCCTGGGGATCAAACATGGAATGCTTTATTCTGGATTGTGCAGTTATTTGTTTCGGTGAATGCGGTGGCTAAAAGTTTTTTACAGGATAGTAAAGGCCGCATGCTATATTATTATACTATTTCCGGCCCTGTTAATTTTATCATTGGTAAAATAATTTTTAATGCAATGATCATGCTCGTTATGAGCCTGCTTACTTTATTAATTTTTACGCTGTTGTTAGGCAACCCGGTTATTCATTTTTTTCAGTTTGTGATCATAAGTTTTATAGGTGGCGTAGGTTTAGGGCTTGTTTTTACATTTTTGGCGGCTATTGCGGCCAAAGCGCAGCAGCAATCTGCGTTGATGGCTATTATGGGTTTTCCTATCGTAATTCCGCAGTTATTATTGTTAGGTAAGATTTCGTCAAAGGTTTTTAGTGATGCTTTGCAAGGCGGCTGGTGGCAAATGGTTTTACTGCTTATCAGCCTTGATGTTTTAATTGTACTGCTTTCAATAATATTGTTTCCTTTTTTGTGGAAGGATTGAGTGTAAATAACGATGGGCTATCATAAATAAAAAGCCGCTTCATTTGAAGCGGCTTTTTATTTTAAAGCGACAGCTTTTAACCTAAGTACGATTTAAGCGAGCTGCTGTAACGTGCTTTTTGCAAACGTTTGATAGCCCTTTCCTTAATCTGGCGAATGCGTTCTTTTGTAAGGTCATACTTCATGCCTATCTGCTCAATGGTTACACCATTTTCGCCTTCAAGGCCGAAATAAGCGTTTACAATTTCTGCTTCACGCGGGCTAAGTGATTTCAATACACGCTTGATTTCTTCACGCAAAGAATCTTTCATCACATCTTCATCCGTATCATCGCTGCCTTCCAGTAAATCGCCCATGGCCACATCTTCTGCCTCGTGCACGGGTGCATCCAATGATGTGTGGCGGGTGTTGCTCTGGAAAATGTTGTTGATCTCGGTTTCGCTCATTTCGAGAATCTCGCTTAACTCTTCGGTTGAAGGTTCGCGCTCATGTTCCTGCTCAAAAGCCATATAGGCTTTATTTGCTTTGTTATAGGTGCCAATTTTGTTTTGAGGCAGGCGGACTAATCTACCCTGCTCTGCCAACGCCTGTAAAATGGACTGGCGAATCCACCATACGGCGTATGAAATGAATTTAAAACCCTTGGTTTCATCGAAACGCTGGGCTGCTTTTATCAAACCGAGGTTACCCTCGTTGATCAGGTCGCTAAGAGAAAGGCCCTGGTGCTGGTACTGCTTAGCAACAGATACCACGAAACGTAAGTTGGCCTGCACGAGTTTGTCCAGTGCTCTCTGGTCACCCATCTTGATTCTTTGCGCCAGTGTAGTTTCCTCTTCGGGAGTGATCATCGGAATTTTAGAAATTTCCTGCAGATACTTTTCAACGGCCTGGGAATCACGATTGGTGATTTGGGTAGCGATTTTTAGCTGCCTCATATATGTTGTCCTTTGTTATTAATACAAGTTATATGCAAAAAGGATGCTTATTGTTAGTTAAAGTTACTAAAAATAAAATGCGGGCTGCAAAGTTACAACTTTTAGCCGGTATTTATTTCCTAAATGTGAATATTTCAAGCAGAAATTGTTAATAAGACAATTAAACGCTCTTATTAACCCATAAATACGGCTTTATTATGCCAATGATTTGTTCTAAAAAGATTGGATTCTGTAAAAAATTATTAAATAAAAACCACATAGTGGCAACGTTTTACAAAAGCTTACTGTCAAACCTGCATCAGCCAAATCTTAAAATTGCTTAAAATGAAAGTATCAAAAACCTTGCTTCAGGCCATTTTGGTTGCAGTTACTGCCAGCACAGTTGCATCCTGCTCAAAATCTGTTGATTCAAAACCACAAAAAGAAAAAGCCGCCAAA
The DNA here is from genome assembly GCF_051953455.1 of Parafilimonas sp. NCBI lineage: Bacteria > Pseudomonadati > Bacteroidota > Chitinophagia > Chitinophagales > Chitinophagaceae > Parafilimonas > Parafilimonas sp. The sequence continues at coordinate 19,706 of NZ_JBQCIT010000047.1, forward strand.
ACAGACAGCACTTATGTAATTCCCGGAAACTGCCCTGCCTGTGGTATGGGTTAAACCGGTAAAAAAATTAAATTGATTAACTGATGCCGAAGATAAATGCGGCTGTTTCCTGCAACCTCGATACCAATATATTGCTTGCAACCCTGCCTTTGTTTGAAGCAGAAAAAATAGAGGCAATTGAATGGTCGTTCGATGCGCTCTTTAAAGCAAATGACATTCCCGGATGGTTTTATGAATTGTTGCAAACCTTTTCCGATGCTAAAAAACTAATCGGGCATGGCGTTTATTTTTCATTATTCTCCGGTAAATGGTTAAAGGAACAGCAGGATTGGCTTGACAATTTAAAAAATGTAAGCAGCCGGGTTCAATTTGATCATATAACGGAACATTTTGGTTTTATGACCGGCGAAAATTTTCATACCGGCGCTCCTCTGGGTATTCCTTTTACTGCAACCACGCTTATGATCGGCCGGGACAGGCTGAAAAGAATTTCTAATGCCTCTAATTGCCCGGTGGGTCTTGAGAACCTTGCGTTTGCTTATACCATTGAAGATGTAAAACAACACGGCGATTTTCTTGCAAAACTGCTTGAGCCGGTAAATGGCTTTATTATTTTAGACCTGCATAATATTTATTGCCAGTTGCACAATTTTGATATTGAATTTGAAAACATCGTTGCACATTACCCGCTTGATCTTGTGAGAGAAATTCATATTTCGGGCGGAAGCTGGGAGAATTCTGTTACTAAACCCGGCAGGAAAATAAGAAGGGACACGCATGACGAAACTGTTCCGGCTGAGGTTTTTGAATTATTGCACGTAGTAATTCCCAGATGCCCTAATTTAAAATATGTGGTTTTGGAACAACTAAGCTGCGGCCTTGATACAGAAGAAAAAAGAAAATTTTTTCAGGATGACTTTCTGCAACTAAGTTCAATAGTTGAATCAAAAAAGGAAAACGGGCCGGTTAATACAAATAATTTTATTGCGCCGGAAATTACATTAGAGTTGATGCCTGTAGAAGATGAAGTATTGTTTCAACAACAAACTGCACTCTCCAATATTTTTGAAAAGGCCACATCCAATGTGCATGCTTTGCAATTATTGCATAATGCAGGTTTTTCCAACACAGCCTGGAATATAGAAAACTGGCAACCGCACATGCTGGAAACAGCTATTGCCATTGCGCAAAAATGGAAGAATGGATTTGCCTGATTATTTACTCAGGTACATGCTCTTTTCTTTAAACAGCTGCCTGAAATAAGGATCGCGTAAATCTTTAATAAAGCGGATTGCTTCACCCGTACTCTTCATTTCCGGGCCGAGTTCTTTATTAACTTTCGGAAATTTATTAAAGCTGAAAACAGGCTCCTTAATAGCAAAACCTTCCAGCTTCTTTTCAAAAGTGAAATCTTTTAGTTTTACTTCACCCAGCATAACCTTTGTGGCAACATTGAGATAAGGGATTTGGTAAGCCTTTGCAATAAACGGCGTTGTGCGGCTGGCCCTGGGGTTGGCTTCAATTACAAAAACCTTGTTGTCTTTAATTGCAAACTGTATATTAATAAGGCCGCGAATGTCAAGTGCACGTGCAATTTTCTCTGCATAATATTCCATTGTAGTCACAACCAGGGGCGTAAGATTGAACGCCGGTAATACAGCGTTGCTGTCGCCGCTGTGAATGCCTGCAGGTTCAATGTGCTCCATTACACCCATTACGTGAAAAGTTTCGCCATCAAAGATGCCATCAATCTCTGCTTCCTGGCAACGGTCGAGAAAATGGTCGATTAATATTTTATTATTGGGAATGTGCTTTAATAAACTTACAACGGCCTTTTCCAGTTCATCATCATTTATTACAATACGCATTCGCTGGCCGCCCAAAACATAGCTGGGGCGTACCAAAACAGGATATCCCACTTGATTGGCTACCTCAATAGCTTCATCTGCAGTATAAGCAGTGCCATATTGCGGGTAAGGGATATCAAGTTCTTTCAGCAGATCGCTGAAACGGCCGCGGTCTTCAGCAATATCCATATTGTCGAAAGAAGTGCCGATAATTTTAATGCCTTTTTCATGCAGCCTTTTTGCCAGTTTCAAAGCTGTTTGGCCGCCGAGCTGAACAATTACGCCATCGGGCTTTTCCAGCTCAATTATTTCCCATAAATGTTCCCAGTAAACAGGCTCGAAATAAAGTTTATCGGCCATATCAAAATCGGTGGAAACCGTTTCAGGGTTGCAGTTCACCATAATGGCTTCATAACCGCATTCTTTAATAGCAAGCAGGCCGTGCACGCAGCAATAATCAAATTCAATGCCTTGACCAATTCTGTTGGGGCCGCTGCCGAGAACAATAATTTTTTTGTTTTTGGATGGGACTGATTCGTTGTGAGTAAGCTTTTGATTCATTACAGGTAAATTGCGCAAATGTAATGCGTGGTGGTTAGCTTGCAAAACATAAAAATGTTAAGGCAGATAATATGGGTAAAAAAAGTGCAGGAATAATTTTATTCAGAAGAAAAAATAATTTCCTGGAGATAATGCTGGTGCATCCCGGCGGCCCTTTTTGGGCAAAAAAAGATGCAGGCGCCTGGTCAATTCCAAAAGGAGAATTTGATGAAGGGGAAAATGCGTTGCAGGCGGCCAAAAGGGAATTTGAAGAAGAAACCGGTAAAAAGATTTCAGCGAAAGATTTTGTTGAATTATCACCGGTGAAAAATAAAAGCGGCAAAATCGTTTATGCTTTTGCTGCGGAACAGGATTTTGATACAGCAAATATTACCAGTAATTTAATTTGGGTTGACTGGCCGCCGCGTTCCGGCAAACGCATAGAAGTGCCGGAAGTTGACAGGGCTGAATGGTTTGACGCGGCCACGGCAAAAGAAAAAATTCTTGCTTACCAGGTGCCATTGATTGAAGAACTTGTGAAAAGATTTTGAATTTATGATGTTGTAAGCATAAAAAAAACGCTCCTTTTTGGGAGCGTTTTTTTATGCTTGGAACCTGTTTTACCAGAACCTTACATAAATGGCAGTAAGTAATATAAGCGTAATAACAATCATTGTTAAAATACGGGGTGTTACCTTAAACATGCCTGATTCAATATTAATGGCCTGCGGATTTACTTTAGGTCCGGCAAGGCTCACGGCAACCATCACGAGCACCGTAAATACACCAGACCATCCCATACATACGAGGAATGGTATTTCCCATGTGGTAACGCCTTCTTTAATAATGGGGAAGGCTGTATATAATAATGTTTCGTGGCCAAACCATTCGGCCGCATAATTATTAAAGATCACTGAAGTAATAAAACCTACCAATATACCTGCAACCGCGGCTGCACCGGTGGTTCGTTTCCAGAACATACCCAGCAGGAACATTGCCAAAATACCGGGGCTTATAAAGCCGGTATATTTCTGAATAAATGTAAAACCACCTTCGCCACCAATACCCAACGTGTCATTCCAGGTGAGCATAAGGCCAAGCAGCATAGCGGCCACAATGGCCAGCCTGCCTATAACTACCAGTTGTTTTTCACTGGCATCTTTCCCCATATATTTTTTATAGATATCCAGCGTAAAAATGGTGGAAATACTGTTTGCCTTGCCGGCCAGCGAAGCCACAATGGCCGCGGTAAGTGCGGCTACCGATAAGCCTCTTAACCCTGTAGGTAAAAAGGCGAGCACAGATGAATAAGCTTTGTCTTTAATTTGGTAAAGGTCTTCAGGAGCCACATTGGGGGTAAGGCCAGTCATAGACACGCCGTTTTTGTATAGAACGTATGCGGCAATACCGGGAAGCATAACGATGATCGGCATCATTATTTTCAGCATGCCCGCAAATAAAATACCTGTACGGGCCGTATTAAGGTCAGCACCCAATGCACGCTGCGTAATGTATTGGTTGCATCCCCAGTAATTCAGGTTTACGATCCATTGGCCGAGGAAATACATGGAAATACCCGGCAGGATTACGTAACGCTGAATATCATATTGAGAACTTTCTGCAGTAGGTTTATCAAATATCATGTGAAAATGATCGGGTGCATCTTTCATTAAGGTAGAAAACCCATTGGCTACCCCCGTGCCATCACCAACATGATGGCTTACCTGCTGTAGTGCAAAATAAATGGTTGCAAAACCTCCTATAATTAATACAGCTACCTGTATTACATCAGTAAAGCCAATCACCTTCATGCCTCCCAGTGTAATGATAAGGGCAAAAAAAGCCAGGCCTATCATAATCGGGTGCAAATATTCCGGGCCTACAAGGCCGCTGATGGCTACAGCGCCGAGGTATAGTATTGAAGTAAGGTTTACAAGTATGTAAAGGAACAACCAAAATACTGTCATGATTAATGAAACCGTATTGTTATACCGCATCTTCAGAAATTGCGGCATGGTATATATCTTATTCTTAAGATAGATAGGCATAAACCACACGGCGATAATAATAAGTGCAATGGCAGCAACCCATTCATAACAAGCCACCGCTACACCGGCAAAAAAACCATCACCGCTCATACCCACAAATTGTTCGGCAGAAATATTGGAGGCAATTAAAGAAGCGCCTATTGCCCACCACGTTAAAGAACCTTCAGCAAGGAAGAACGCTTTTGAATCATGTTCTTTGCTTTTGCGCCGGCGATAAATCCAATATCCATACGATGCTACGATTATAAAATACAGGATAAATACCAGATAGTCTTGCGTTACAAGCTTGTTCATGTACCGTTAGTTTATTTTTTTGTTTGAAATTAATGTAGCAGGATATAAATAATTAAAAGTAGCCAATGGTTCTTGCGTTATAACAGGTAAAAGATATACAGTGTTATTTATAATATGCTTCACTCCAGCGCAACTCATTTTTAAGGCTATAAAGATTAGTATTCTTGTCTATTAAAACAAATTCAATATTTGCCATGGCCGCAAAGTCTTCCAGGTGTTCGTTCGTTAAGTTCTGGCTATAACATGTATGATGTGCGCCGCCGGCATATATCCAGGCTGCGCACCCGGTTTTCATATCGGGCAATGGTTTCCATAAAACCCTTGCCACAGGCAGCTTTGGCAGCTTATGTTTGGGCTTAACGGCTTCTACTGTATTTACCAGCATCCTGAAACGGTTACCCATATCAATGATTGATGCATTTAATGCAGCGCCGCCGTTCACATCAAATACCAGGCGTACAGGATCTGCCTTGCCGCCAATACCGAGCGGATGAATTTCACAGGAAGGCTTTTTGTTGGCGATGGATGGGCAAATCTCCAGCATGTGCGAACCCAACACCATCTCATTACCTTTTTCAAAATGATAGGTATAGTCTTCCATGAAACTGTTGCCGCCTTTTAAACCATGCGCCATTACTTTCATGGCGCGAACCAATGCCACCGTTTTCCAGTCGCCTTCGCCGGCAAATCCATAACCTGACTGCATTAAGCGTTGTGCGGCAATACCAGGCAATTGCAACATGCCATGCAGATCTTCAAACGTGTCGGTAAAACCTTTGAAGTTGTTAGCCTCCATAAAAGTTTTCAGGCCCAGTTCAATTCTCGCTGCATCTTTTAATGACTGGCGTTGTTTGCCCTTCTTTTTTAAAGCATCAGCCAAAACATAACTGTCTTCATATTCCTCCATAAGCCTGTTTACATCAGCATCGCTTATGCTGTTGATTACTGCAACGAGATCGCCAATGCCATAGGTATTTACAGAAAAACCAAACTTATATTCTGCTTCCACTTTATCACCATCGGTAACGGCAACATAGCGCATGTTATCACCGAGACGCAGGAATTTGGCGCCCTGCCAGTCGTGCCAGCCTGCTGCAGCCCGGCTCCATGTTTCAATGCTTTTTAAAGTGTCTTCATCTTTCCAATAACCTACCACCACTTTTCTTTCCATGCGTAAACGGCTAACCATAAAACCAAATTCACGGTCGCCGTGTGCGCTTTGGTTCAGGTTCATAAAATCCATGTCAATCGAATTCCATGGAATATCACGATTGAATTGTGTATGCAGGTGCAGCAAAGGCTTTTGTAAAATTTTCAGGCCGTTGATCCACATTTTGGCAGGAGAGAAGGTATGCATCCAGGTGATGATGCCGATACAGCTTTGCGAAGCGTTTACTTCTTTAATGGTCGCTGTAATTTCCTCAGGTGTTTTTACAGTGGGCTTGAAAATAACAGGGAAAGGAATTTGTTTTGATGCGTTTATTCCGTTTACAATTTCCTGTGAGTGTTCAGCAACCTGTTTTAAGGTTTCTTCTCCATATAAATGCTGGCTGCCGGTAATGAACCATATCTCCAGGTCTTTTAAATCTATCATGGTTGTGTATTTATTATAGTTTGATTGTTTGATGTTGATGCTAAATGGTCAGGCATGAATCGTCAAACGTGAAAACCCCGGACCCGATTACTTATTATTAAATCATCCCTTTTAATTTTTTATAAATAAAGCCGAACTCAATTCGAACTTAAAATTTTCACGTTCTTACATTCACGTCTCACAATCAAGGCTTCACGTCAATCATTCCTGCCCGTAGTAACTGTTAGGCCCGTGCTTTCTTTCAAAATGCTTGTTGATTAACGCATCTTTCATGCGCAATACATTTGCATTTACTGATTCTGTTATGAAAGCCATTTTTGCCAATTGCTCCAGCACAGCACTGTTATACACGGCTTTGGTGGCTGTTTTAGCCCAGGTAAACGGCGCATGGTTGCCCACCAAGATCATTTCAATATCCGTATAGCTGAGATTTTTTTCCTTTAATGCATTAATGATCTGGAAGCCGGTTTCATATTCATAATCACCTTTTATCATTTCATCATCCATTGGGGCAGCGCAGGGCACATCGGCAGTAAGATGATCAGCATGCGTGGTTCCATAAATGGGTATATCACGCAGGCTTTGCGCCCAGGCTGTTGCATAGGTTGAATGTGTATGCACAATGCCGTTTATTTTTTCCCAGTGCTTATATAAAACAGCATGTGTAAGCGTGTCTGATGAAGGGCGCAAATTGCCTTCAACTGTTTTGCCGTCAAAGTCAACAATCACCATTTTTTCGGGTGAGAGCTCTTCATACGGAACACCGCTTGGCTTAATGGCAAAAACGCCGAGACTTCTGTCTGCGGCGCTAACGTTACCAAAGGTGAACAAAACAAGATCAAGTTTTGGCAACTGCATATTGGCTTCAAAAGCTTCCTGCTGTAAGTGTTCGTATTTGCTCATGTGGGATGAATATTTTTTGTGGATCGACAAACGAGAAACCTTCCAGATTGATTATTGTTATAAAACGTGTATTTGTTGATTAATTTTTTATAAAACTATTTGGATAACCATTAAAAGAACAAATGAGCAGCAAACCATTGTGCCATAAAATATGCAGTACAAGGGAGTGACACAACGAAGCTCAATAGAAATTCACCTGCAGGTTATCAAACAAAATTCAAAAAACTATTTAGTTATAAATTCAAACCCGGCTTTCACTTAAACCTTCACCTTCATGCTTGCCGATTCACGTCAATTATTTTAATGTAACCAGCACTACACTCATAGGCGGAAGGTTTATGCTTAAATCGTTACCAATCTTTTTAAAATCTGAAAAAGCAGCAAGCTTTACTTTATTGGGATTATCAAATGTATTGACATCACTGAAGCTGGCTGAAGTTAAAACCTGGCCTTCTGTTGTTTTAAATGCGGCCCCGTTCAGGCTTGCATTCACCGTTATTTTATTGTTCGGATCAATATTTACCAGTGTAATATGAATAACGCCGTTGCTGTCTTTTGATGCAGATGCATTCACAGCGGGAATGCTTTCTTCGCCATATTTATAATCAGGGCTGAAGAAGTTTACCGGCAATAAAGTTGCATCCTGGTGATATTTATACAAATCAAAAACATAATAAGTTGGTGTAAGCACCATCTTTTCTTTTTGCGTAAGTACCAGCGCCTGCAAAACATTTACGGTTTGTGCAAGGTTGGCCATTCTTATGCGGTCGCAATGTTTATTAAATATGTTTAATGATGATGCGGCAATCAATGCATCGCGCAGGCTGTTTTGCTGGTATAAAAATGCAGGGTTTGTATTGGGTTCAGGATCTGTCCAAATGCCCCATTCATCCACGCACAGGCTTACTTTTTTCTCAGGATCATATTTATCCATGATAGCACTGTGTTTGTTGATGAGTGTTTCAATATTCAGGCAGCTTTTCAATCCTTTAAAATATTCTTCTTCATTAAAGTTGGTTGCTGAACCTTTGTGCTGCCAGTTATTTACGATGGTATAATAGTGCATGGAATAACCCCACATTTGATTGGGCCTCACGTTTTTCATGCTTACCTCTGTCCAGTTATAGTCATCTGCATTGGCGCCGCTCATAATTTTCTTTAAAGGTGCACCGGGATAGTTTATACAAAAAGCAGCATAGCGTTTATACAGGTCGGCATAATATTCCGGCGTCATATCGCCGCCGCAACCCCAGCTTTCATTGCCCACGCCCCAGAAAGCAACTTTATAAGGCGCTGCATGGCCGTTGGCACGGCGCATATCGGCGAGTGTGCTCTTGCCGCCGAAATTGAGGTATTCAATCCAGTCAGACATTTGCTGCGGTGTGCCTGTTCCAACATTACCGGCAATATACGGTTCGCAGTTCAGCAGGTTGCATAGTTGCAAAAATTCATCGGTGCCAAAACTATTATCCTCCGGAACCATGCCCCAGGTGGAGTTGATGCGCAATGGCCTTTTATCTTTCGGCCCAATACCATCGCTCCAATGGTACCTGTCTGCAAAACAGCCGCCGGGCCAGCGCAATAAAGGAATATTGATGGCTTTTAATGCGTTCACCACATCCATTCTTATGCGGCCCTGTTTTGGTACATTCAATGTTGAATCTTCAAGATAAAAACCATCATAAATGCAGCGGCCAAGGTGCTCTGCAAAATGGCCATAAATAAAGCGGCTGATCTTGTCTTTATCAGCTTTTGCATTCACCTGCATGCTTACGGTTTCCTGTGCAAAAACAGCAACCGAAATACAAATAATAAGAAGCGTTGTGGTAAGTTTCTTCATCATAAAGCAAGGTTATTTTATTATTATTTACTCATTGTGAGATGTTCAATTGCTGCACCGAATTGTTTATACTTCGTATAGCGTTTATTATATAGCGCCGCCTTTGATTTGTCCGGCACATATTCCGCTTCAAAACCGCGGCCCATTGCAGCCATAGCATCTTCCACTTTATCGTATAAACCCGAAGCTGTTGCGGCAAACATGGCTGCGCCTGCGGCGCAGGTTTGTTCACTTTTATGGATGCGGATAGGCATCTGCATAATATCGGCCATCATCTGCATGATGAATGATGATTTTTTAGCAACACCGCCCATACCTATCAAACCTTTTACCGGAATTTTTTCTTCTATAAATCTTTCAACAATAGCCCTGGCGCCAAAGCAGGTGGCCTCCGCCACTGCCCTGAACATTCGAGGGGCATCGCTGCCAAGGCTAAGGCCATAAAAAGCGCCTTCGAGCATCTGGTTGGCATCAGGTGTTCTTCTGCCGTTAAACCAGTCAACCGCTAATTCATCATCTTCGTTTACTTCAAGCAGTGCGGCGTGTTTGGATAATGATGCAATAAGTTTGCTTTCGCTTTCTTCAATAAATTTGCTGGTTGTATCAGCGTCGATAATGCCAGGCTGGTTAAGGGTTTGTTTCAAAGGCCACATTAGTAAATTCCTGAACCAGGCATAGGCATCACCGAATGCCGACTGGCCTGCTTCCATACCCATCATGCCCGGAATAACAGAGCCGGGTACCTGCCCGCATATTCCTTTTACTAAAATATGCTGTACCTCTTTCTCCGGTGCAACGAGAATATCGCAGGTGGATGTGCCCATCACTTTGCTCAAAAAATAAGGTTCTATCTGCCCGCCCACCGCACCCATGTGCGCATCAAAAGCGCCAATGCCCACAATGACATTGCTTGATAAACCAAGGCGTTCAGCCCATTCTTTGGAAAGTGTGCCCGCACTTTCCGATGCCGTGTAAGCTTTATCAAAAAGCCTGGCTGTAAAACCGTCCAGTAATGGATCTAATGATTTGAAAAATTCATTTGGCGGGAAACCTCCAAATTCTTTGGCAAATAAAGCTTTATGGCCTGCGGCACAAATGCTTCTCTTCATTGAAGCCACATTGCTGCCGCCAGTTAAAAGAAATGGTATCCAGTCGCAATGTTCAGCCAGCGAATAAGCGGCTTTTCTTACCGTTTCGTCTTTCCGCAAAACATGTAAAAGTTTTGCCCAGAACCATTCAGAAGAGTAGATGCCGCCTACGTATTGCAGGTAATTCACATCAAATTTCGCAGCATGTTCATTTATCTCAGCCGCTTCTTTTACAGCCGTATGATCTTTCCATAAAATGTACATGGCATTGGGGTTATTCTCAAACCCCGGCGTTAATGCCAGCGGCGTTCCTTCCTTATTTACCAAAACAGGAGAGGAGCCTGTTGTATCAACTGATATGGCTTTAATCTTGGGCGAAATCTCCGGGCCGGCCTGCTGCAGGCAGGCTTTAATGGTTGCTTCAAGGCCTTCAACATAATCAAGCGGGTGTTGCCGGAATTGATTGATGGAAGCATCGCAAAACAACTGTTTTTTCCAGCGGGGATAATAAAAAACGGCAGCAGCAACTTCTTCCCCGGTTGCAGCATCAACAATTATGGAGCGAACCGAATCTGTTCCATAATCAACGCCGATAACATAATTGGTATTCTTAGTCATATCGCAAGAACTGCGTTAGGAAGGCAAGATAGGAAATGATTTTTAATTGTCGAAATTACAATTAAAGTGCGGAAATGGGGAATCGTGAAAACATAAAAGCTTGGAATGAATGATGTTCCTGCCAGATTATTTCTTTAACGCTTATGTTATAAAACGTGGATGCAGGGTTTCTCCTGAAATTATTACGCTCCTGCATTCACGTTTCACGATTCACTAAAAAAATATTCACAACCAGGCACTCATTATTTTACGCTCAGTTTATATTCCGTAATGCTGTGATAGGTTTGGCCAGGCTCTAAAATGGTAGAAGGAAAATCAGGCTTGTTGGGTGAATCAGGAAAATGTTGTGTTTCCATGCAAAGTGCAGTATTCACCAATAGCGGATTTCCATCATGATTTGTAAATTTTCCATCTAAAAAGTTGCCGGTATAAAACTGTAAACCGGGTTCTGTGGTATAAACTTCAAGCGTACGGCCGCTTACAGAATCGCTTAAGGTTGCCACCTTCTGTAAAGAAGAATCTTTCCTGTTCAGTACAAAATTATGGTCGTAGCCACCCGGTACTGCGCTAAAGTCCTGCCCGATTTTTTTAGCTGTTGTAAAATCAAACGGTGTTCCTTTCACCGCTTTTAGTTCACCGGTTGGGATTAATGTAGGATCAACCGGCGTATAACGGTCGGCATCAATCTGCAGGTAATGATCAAGAATTTTGTTTTTTACACTGCCTGTTAAATTAAAATAGCTGTGATTGGTTAAGTTAACCGGAGTGGCTTTATCTGTTGTTGCCGTGTATTCAATTTTTAAACCATCATCATCGCTTAAGGTATAAACAACCGTAACATCAAGGTTGCCCGGATAACCTTCTTCACCATCTTTGCTCAAATATTTTAAGGTAATAGAAGGTTGCGTGGAATCGGGAACCGTTGCATCCCAAACCACCTTATCAAAACCCTTTATACCACCATGCAGGCTGTTAGGGCCATTGTTGGCAGCAAGTTTATACGTTGTTCCATTTAAGGTAAACTGTGCCTTGCCAATGCGGTTGCCATAACGGCCAACCAATGCGCCGAAATAAGGCGGGTTCTGCCGGTAAGTGCTCAGGCTGTCGAAGCCAATAATAATACTGCTTTTATTGCCGTTCTTATCCGGCGAAATCCAGGAAGTAATGGTGCCGCCATAATTGCTGATTGTAACCACATCTCCTGCTTTGTTGGTAAGTGTGTACAGGTAAACTTGTTTACCGTCCACTTCACCCCAGTCTTTTTTTGTTGTGCCCATAGTTGCTGAAGTTTCATGTTGTGCTTCACTGCAGGATGCAAATGCAACCGTTGCTATTATTAAACCTGCATTAAACCATTTTGCCATGTTTATTTTTTTGAAATGATGAATAAAGATGTCTTACCCCGTTTCTGTTCACAAAACGACAAGCAGGCCTTCCTGAACAGCGACATTATTTATTTACAACGGGTTTTTATATTTCCTGAAAAGCCTCTATCTTTTTATTTGTTTTGCCCTTGGAGCCTCTCCGATTCTCGGTTTCAAACCAATAACCAACAACCGGCGTCATCATCTTTTAGGTGCTTCCTATTGCGCCGCTAATTAAATGTATGCATTGCAATATGCTTCAACAATCTGTTTCAATCTTTAATGCAAACATCTCAATTATTTTGAGAACTTAATAAAGGTATGCTTGCTGCAACCAGGCCGTTCTGTTATTATCATTGCATTTTTATGTGAATTACCGTAAACGAATAAGGACGTAATGCCAGGTTCAATTGCCTGCCTGTTACCTCAGCTTCACTCACCTGCGGACTGATATTTTTTGGCGATTCAATTGAATTGACCATAGTAAGATCGTTGCTTTGAAGCATTGTTACGGTTGCTTTTGATGCAAGCTTCTTTTTGGTGTCAATATTTATTTGTTTTGATATTGACCTGGAAGATGTGTTCACTATTTTCAAGATCACTTCATTGGCGGCGCTTGTTACGGCAGAAGCGTATAAACTATCCTTTCCCTTAAGAGCTTCGTTAGCCGATGTAATGGCAACAATATTATCTCCTTTATTATTGGCAAATAGCTTTTGTACATAATAATTGGTTGTGCCAAAAGACTTCAGGTTATCAAACCATATCAAATCGGGCGTCCATTGCCAGCCTTCCACATGTGCGAATAAAGGCGCATAAGAAGCCATCTGTACAATGTCGGCATTGCGTTCAAGGCCGGTCATGAAAGCAGCTTCCGACAGCGCACATAACCAGTTGTTTTTATTTAGAGGGCTAACGGTTGCCACACTTTGTGCTGCATATTCACCGGCAAAGATTTTTGGCCCGTTCCTGTCGTAATCATCATAACGGCTGGCATTGTTTTGAAACCATGAGGGTGAACTATAATAATGTTCATCCAATATATCTGCATTCAGTTTGCGTAGCGTATCGTTCAGGAAATGAAACCTTTCATCATCCGGAGAAGGGCCAACACTGTTTACCAGTTGTATTTCAGGATATTTAGATTTGATAGCCTTTGTAAATATTTTATAGCGTTCCACATATTGCGGCCCCCATTGTTCATTGCCAATGCCCAGCAGTTTAAGGTTAAAAGGAGCGGCGTGACCCATTACCTCACGCAAACGTCCCCATTTAGTTGAAACATCGCCGTTGGCAAATTCAATTAAATCCAATGCATCCTGTATGTACGGATCGAGCTGTGTTGTATCCACCACTTCTGCAGAATTAAACTGGCAGGCCATGCCGCAATTAAGAATGGGCAATGGCGTTGCGCCTATATCTTCGGCCAATTGGAAATATTCAAAAAAACCAAGTCCGAAACTTTGGAAATAATCAGGCGTGGGGCGGTGCGCAAATTCTGTATTCCAGCGGTTCACAATAACCTGCCTCTCTTCAACCGGTCCCACCGTTTTTTTCCATTGATAGCGTGTTGCCAGTTCCCTGCCTTCAACAATACAGCCACCGGGAAAGCGCAGGAAGCCGGGTTTCATATCAGCCAGCAACTGCACTAAATCGGCCCTTAAACCATTTGGCCTTTCTTTCCACGTATGCTGCGGGAATAGAGAAAGCATATCAAAATCAGCAACACCCTCTCCTTCAAACCAAACATTCAACCTGGCTTTTAATTCAGTTGCATTTGCCGTAAGACTGGTTTTGTATTGTTGCCAGTTATTACCGGAAATGTTGATGGTTTGGGATTCGCCCAAATTTTTGCCTGTACTGTCAACCAGTTGCACATGCAATGCAAGATTGCCGGCTTCGCTGCGGGCCGAAACAGTAAAAATATATTGCTCATTTTGTTTAATACCCATACCGCGGAAACCTTCATTGGTTAATCCGAATTCCCCCGTGGCGGTATTGCGTGTAACCCTTATGTAGCGCTGGTTTGCGCTGTCTGTTTCCAGCCTGTTGGTTACCAGTACACTGCCTGTGGTTGGTGATGCCTGCCGGATAGACCAGCCCGTTAAGGGGGTAAAGAATTCAAACGAACGGTTCTTCACCAATTCTGCATATAAACCGCCATCGGCTGCAAAGTTGATGTCTTCAAAAAATATTCCCCACATGGTTGGCTGAATGGCTGCAGTTGGTTTATCTGCTTTTACAACCAATGGCTGGCCTTCTGTTGTATGGGCATACAATAATATTGCAGCGATTGCAATTACACGGTTAATTTTCATTTCTTAAATAAATACCTTTTTGCGTGGTTAAATTGAGTTTATGATATATGAACAAAACAAGGGAACCGGTAGAAACCAGTTCCCGGATTCTTATTAGACAAAAAATAAAAAACGTATTAAAAAAAGTATATGGGCAGTTAATACTGCAATCAATTTTCATATAGCGCCAAAGCTTGATTGATAGCATAAAACCTGCTATGCCACAGGCTTTGCAAATATGAAAATAGGATAAGTTTTTTATTTGTCAAAAAAACATTTATTATTCAGGCACGGATTGCTGTTGTTTTATCCGGCTTGCAACTTTGCAATGCAAATGCGTATTTTTTAGATGTTTGGAAGAGGTTGTGACTTTGTTATTCAACAGAATGCTTCCTTCATGTTTACTTGCAGGTTCCTGCACACCTGCGCGTAGGTTCCCTGATGCCTGGAGGATATTAATGGTATGATTGTATTAATACCGGAAAAAGAAAATTGCCTGATACATTCATCCTTTCTTTATACCTCTTATTATATCATTCACCATTTATAATCCATCATTCACAATGTACAATCCATCATTCACTAACTCGGCTTCTTTAAATTTTGTTTGAAATTGTTTTATCAGCATATTTGCAATAGAGATAATGATTGCTGAATTGCAATTTGTGATGATCAGTCCGAATCCGATAAAATAAAAATTAATAATCCAAAATAAACTGTTTGCCAAGTTCCACGTCCGGTGAGGACGTCCGTACCGTTCAATACTTTCCATTAAAACATGTAACAAATTACTGAGCAGGTAATGCTGCCTTAGTTTTTTCTCTTTCCCGATGCATCGTTCTTAATAAGCAGTTGGGAGTGAGGGCGGCGAAGCCGTGAATACTGTTTTGTAATTTCCTTTTCAAACAATAAATATTTTCAGTGCTTTTTGGCCCGGCACCAAAGTACATTGTCTGGTAAATGCCAGGCCAGACATTCATCTTTATACCTGATTAATGCTTTCTTATTTTAAGAATCTTATCCCGCTGCTTGCCTGCATCATTTTTATGGCTGTCTTTTCTTCATGCGGTGTGCCGAAAAATTTTCAAAACGCCGTATATCTTAAAGACAGCGTTACCGATTCGGAACGCATGGTGCTGCAAAAGCCCGTGGTAATAATGCCGGGCGACAGGCTGAACATTAATATTACCGCTATAAATAAAGAAGCGGCCGATGCTTTTAATATTACCCAGGGTGCTGCCACGCAGGGCGTACAAGGCTACCTGGTGGATGCTGCTGGTAACATACAAATGCTGCAACTGGGCACTATGCCTGTTGCGGGTTTGGCGCCGGCTCAATTACAGCAGCAGTTACAAAAGCAGTTAGATGATTATATAAAGGGGTCGGTAGTTACAGTGAATATTGCCAATTTTAAAGTGATGGTAATGGGAGAGGTGGGAAGCCCCGGCACGCTGCAGGTACCGGATGGTAAAATTAATATACTGCAAGCCATTACACAGAGCGGCGATCTTACCCTTTATGCCAAACGGGATAATATTCTGGTGATACGTGAACAGAATGGCAAACGCGAATTTGGCCGGGTGGATATTTCTTCCAATAAAATATTTACTTCTCCTTATTATAATTTACAGCAGAATGATGTGATCTATGTGGAACCAGACAAAGCAAAGTTTATTAATAATGATGCTTTTCTTAACCGCAATGTGCGTTACCTGGGCTTGGCCATGACGGCGCTTTCTGCTGCGTTGCTTATAGTAAATGTCATCAACAGGTAAAATGTGATTAAGGGGCAATTAACTTTTAAAAAAGGTATTAAAGTATAAGAATTTAATGGCTGCGGCTTCAATCAAAAAAACAGTTATAAAGGAAGAAGAAAACGAATTTTCGTTCAGGGAATTACTGATGAAATCGCTGAACTACCTGCCAATGTTCACGCTCTTTCTTGCAGTGGCCCTTATCATAGCCTATATATACATACATTTCCAGACGCCTGTATATTCCACCAGTATAAAAGTGCTCATTAAAAATGCTGGTAAAGAAAGCAATGAAGACCAGGTTTTGTCAGAATTGCTTAACACTTCAAAGCCTAATATTTACAACGAAATGGAAGTGTTGCAGTCGCATCAACTAATGGCAAGGGTAGTAAAAGCACAGCAACTCAATACCGCTTATTATTCCATCGGCAAGGTGAATACCATTGAGGTATATGAGCCGGACCCCGCTAAAAGATTCCTGGTATTTTCCAATATAAAAGATTCCGGCCGGAGCTATAACATTAACCTGCAGGTAAAAAAAGATGGCATTTATATTTTACATGGTGAAAATGCCGTGAAAGCAACTAACCAAACCATCATCCATACACCTGATTTCGATTACCTGCTTAATATTATCAATCCCGAAGATTATAAACCGGATTACCAGTACCAGGCCGTATGGCGGCCCACAGATGCGGTGGCAGGCGGCCTTGCCGGTTCTGTATCTGTAAGTCCTTTAAGCAAATACTCTTCCGTGCTGGTGGTATCCACTTCCTCGCAGGTGCCCCGCAAAGCGGAAGTTATTTTAAATACGCTGGCAGCAGAATATAATAGTTATAATATTGAACAGAGCAATAAAATTGCAGAGAACACCATCCGGTTTATCGATGACCGTCTCATCTTCATCAGCGGCGAACTGAATGAAGTGGAAAATAACTTGAAAAATTTTAGGGTAAACAACTCGCTCAATATAAGTACAGAAGGCAGTGTGGAAACCGGCATAGCCAAAGACCTTGAAACAAAATTAAATGAGCAGGAACTGCAAATGAATATAGCTGATATGGTAAGCGGCTACATCAATAACCCGAAACGGCGGTATGAACTGGTGCCTTCTAACCTGGGCATCGGCGATGTTACTTTAGGGGCCCTTGTAAGCAACTATAATGCGGATGTGATAAAAAGAGAAGAGTTATTAAAAACGATGGGTGAAAAAAACCTGCAGGTGAAAGCACTGGAAACAGCATTAGACGATTTACGCAGCAGGATCATGGAAAGTGTGACTAATGTAAAAAAAGTATATACTGATGCTTACAATGCAGCGCACCGGCAATATGAAACTTCTTTAAATAAAATACGCTCTATACCGGCCAAGGAAAAGCAACTGCTCGAAATAGAGCGCCAGCAGGGCATTAAAGAAAAACTTTATCTCTACCTGCTGGAAAAACGGGAAGAATCAGCGGTTTCCCGTGCGGCTGCAGTAGGGAACAGCGAAGCTGTGGACAGGGCTTCGAGCGGCGGGCCCATCAATTTAAAAAATTCAAACATTTACCTGATGGCCCTATTTGCAGGCCTGGGTTTACCCCTGTTAATTGTATATTTAATGGATCTGCTGAATGACCGCGTTACCACCCGTGATGAAATATTAAAATTCACCGAAACGCCCATTATTGGCGAGATCAGCCATTTTGCTGATAAAGAAAGAGCCATCATAGCAGGAAGAACCAGGGGCATATTGCCTGAACAGTTCAGGATCGTGCGTACCAACCTGCGTTATTTTTTGCCCAAAGACAAGAAGGATTCCACTATATTGGTTACCTCTACTATGCCCGGCGAAGGCAAGACCTTTGTTTCACTTAACCTGGCAGCGGTGCTATCGGTATCGGGCAGAAAAACCATACTGCTGGGGTTTGATATGCGCAGGCCTAAAATAGGCGTAAGTCTGGAAGCTTCTGAAGCTGCGGGTGATCTCCCTGGTTTCCTGGCTGGTAATATCCCTCCTGAAAAAATCATCCGGCAGGTAAATGGCTATGAAAGCCTGTATGCTATCACCACTTCTTTTGTACCACCTAACCCCGCAGAACTTTTGTTGTCTGACCGCCTCAAAATCTTGTTTGATTACCTGAAAACCAATTTTGATTATATCGTAATTGACAGTCCACCACTCGGCATAGTAAGCGATGCCAAGGTACTGAGTGAATATGCTGACCTCAGCCTCTATATTGTACGTCAGCGGTTCACCCAGCGCAAACAGTTGAAAATGCTGGAAACGATGTATAAGGAAAAAAAATTGCCAAACCTTGCAATGGTGGTGAACGATGTAAAAGTGAAAGGCATTCGCAGTTACTATGGCTACGGCTATACTTACGGCGGAAGTTATGGCTACGATTACAGCATGGGTTATGGCTATGATGAGGGTGCAAAAAAGGCGTGGTGGAGAAAACTGTTTAAAAAAGGTGTGAGGTGGAAGGTATAAGGTGTAGGGCAGCGGGCATTAGGAATTTGGAATGAAGGATCAAAATCGTTTTTGCAAACGGCCTTGATAACAACGTTGAATCAGGGCTTGCAACACAGGAATATTCACAGCTATTTTAACTGCAAATAACTCTGTACACAGCTCATAGCTACGGTTCAAAGCTCGCAGTTTTTAAAATGACAAACTATCAACATTATAACTGGGAAATAACAGCAGAGCACAAGTTGCTTGACCTAAAGCTGAAGGATACCTGGGCCTACCGCGACCTGCTCTGGCTGCTGGTGCGGCGCGATTTTGTTGCTACTTATAAACAAACCATACTTGGGCCATTGTGGTACCTGATACAGCCCGTATTTACAACCGTTATTTATACACTTGTATTTGGCGGCATCGCAGGTATTTCAACCGAAGGCCTGCCGGGTCCGCTTTTTTATATGGCCGGCATTACCATGTGGAACTATTTTGCCGACTGTCTAAACAAAACTTCTACGGTGTTCCGCGACAATGCGGGCATTTTCGGTAAGGTATATTTTCCCAGGTTAATTATGCCTTTGAGTATTATCATCAGTAACCTCGTGCGTTTTGGGATCCAGCTATTGCTTTTCCTTGTTTTTATGGCGTACTATTCTTTTTACGGTGCAAGCATACAGCCCAATATTTATATGCTGCTTTTTCCTTTGCTGGTATTGATAATGGCGGGCCTGGGACTTGGCTGCGGTATGATCATCTCTTCCCTTACCACCAAATACCGTGACCTTGCATTCCTGGTTGCATTTGGCATGCAATTGCTCATGTATGGCACTACTGTTATTTACCCGCTTTCTGCGGCGCCGGAAAAATATAAGTGGATTGTTGTAGCCAATCCTATGACAGGCATTATTGAAACTTTCCGTTATGGGTTTTTTGGCAGTGGAAGTTTTAGCTGGGGAATGGTGGGTTATTCAGCACTTTTTGCAATTATTGTATTAGCTGCGGGCATCATTGTATTTAACCGGGTAGAGAAGAATTTTATTGATACCGTATAGGCTGTGCTTACTGAAAATACTTTATCGCTATTATTTATGCTGTTCAAACTTTATTAAGCGTCTGATTAATGTCTGTTGCCATTAAAGTAGAGAATCTTTCCAAAGCCTACCAAATAGGCCAGATTGGTACCGGTACTTTGCAAAGCGATTTTAAGCGATGGCATGCCAAAGCCCGTGGCAGGCAAGACCCATTTTTAAAGATTGGGGAAACCAATGACCGGGCTGTTAAAGGGGAAAGTAATGTAGTATGGAGCCTGAAAGACATAAATTTTGAAATTGAGCAGGGCGATGCAGTTGGAATTATTGGGCGCAATGGTGCCGGCAAAAGCACCCTGTTAAAAATACTCAGCCGTGTTACAGCGCCTACTACGGGAAAGATTACCGGTAATGGCCGTGTGGCCAGCCTTTTAGAAGTGGGCACAGGTTTTCACCCGGAGCTTACCGGCCGGGAAAACATTTATTTGAATGGTGCTATCCTGGGCATGCGCAAAAAAGAAATTACCCGCAAGTTTGATGAGATTGTTGATTTTGCCGGTGTGGAAAGATATATTGATACGCCGGTAAAGCGCTACAGCAGCGGTATGTATGTGCGGCTTGCTTTTGCAGTTGCTGCACATTTGGAAAGTGAGATATTGATTGTAGATGAGGTGTTGGCAGTGGGCGATGCAGAATTTCAGAAGAAGTGTTTGGGAAAGATGGGAGAAGTGAGTAAAGGAGAGGGGAGAACCGTATTATTTGTGAGTCATAATATGGATTCCGTACTAAGAATTTGCTTAAAAAGCATTTATCTGAAAGATGGCCAATTAATAAAAATTGGCCATGCAGAAGAAACTATCATCGCATATTTAAAAGCTGAGGCAAATCTTTCTTCATTTATTGATTATACAAATTGCGGTGTTCCTCCGGGAGATGATTTAGTAAGGCTTTTAAAAGTTGAAGCCATCGATGAAATATTTAATCCCAAAGCAAATTTTTATACCAATGAAAAAATTGGCATTAGAATAATTTTTGAGGTTTTGTGGTGTACCAATGATTTAGCTTGTGGCTTTAACTTATTTAATCAATATAATGTCCATATTCTCACTTCACATAACAGCAGTAATGTGGGGTATGAATACAAACCCGGTATCTATGAAACAGTTGTGTGGTTACCAAAATCCTTTTTATCTGAAGGGCTGCATTATTGTGGGATAGCTGCTATGTCTTATTCTCCTTTTGTCGTGCATTTCCATGATATAAATAAGTTTGCTTTTAATATTTCTGATTGTAGAACTGACAATGAAACGAGGCCTTACTATACCGGAGAACTCCCCGGTATAGTAAGGCCAGTATTGGAATGGGAACCTGTCAAAAAAAATATTTATGAGTGAAATTGTGACTGGCGAAAGATTGGAAACAATAGTTTTTAATGAGGTTTCTATTGAGCATTTGCATCGTTACGCAATGGCCATGGAGCTTGCAAAGAATAAAATAGTGCTTGATATTGCTTCCGGCGAAGGCTATGGTAGTAACCTGGTTGCACAATATGCCAATAAAGTTATTGGAGTTGATATCTCAAACGATGCAATTGAGCGGGCAAGAAAAAAGTATAAACGTAGCAATTTAGAATTTAGACATGGCAGCACTTCGAACATTCCTGCTGAGAATAATTCCTGCGATTTTGTAATCAGTTTTGAAACAATTGAACATCATGATGAGCACGATTTAATGATGGCAGAAATTAAAAGAGTATTAAAACCCAATGGGAAATTGCTCATTTCTACACCCGAGAAAAGACTATATTCTGATGCTACAAATCATAAAAATAAATTCCATGTTAAAGAGTTGTACTTTGATGAGTTTAAAAGTTTAATCTCCAATTATTTTAATTATTCCAGTTATTTTTTTCAAAACAATATAACAGGGTCTTTAATACTACCTGAAAAAGGATATGCTTGTCAACTAAAATTTTATAAAGGCGACTTTGAAAATATAAACAACGACGCGTTTGCAGGCTTGTATAACCTCTGTTTAGCTTCTAACGAAAGCATACAATTAAACTACGCTAGTTTTTTTGACTCGAGGCTTATACAGGAACTTATATATACTGAAATGAATAAATCCTTTGCATTCAATATTGCCCGGGTACATGCACTTTATCATAACTCTTGGAGTTTTCGTGTTGGCAGACTGGCAACATGGCCATTGAGATTATTCAGAAAGACTAATGCCCGTGTGAAAAGTTTATGATATCGGTTATTACCTCTTCATTCGACAAAATAAACTTTGGGAAGCTATCTGCTTCAATTGAACGGACAATTGGGACAGCTTACGAAATTTTAAAAATACATAACCCGGGGTCTATGAGTATTAGCGCTGCTTATAACCAAGGCGCAGCCAAAGCCAGCTTTGATATTCTTTGTTTTGTGCATGATGATGTTGAATTTATCACGTCAAATTGGGGGCAAAACATTTTACAACATTTTGAAGACGATCCTGATACCGGCGTACTGGGTATAGGAGGAAGCGTTTGCAAATGCCGTATGGCCTCCGCCTGGCCGCAACCTGTTGAAGGAAGTATTGAATATAGCCGCCTTAATATTTTGCAGCAATACAAAAGAAGTGATAAAAGAGAAAGACATGATTATATAAACCCTTTTAATGAAAGGAAAAATCATGTTATAACTTTGGATGGGGTTTTCATGGTTACAAAAAAGGACACCTGGCAGGCATATCCTTTTGATGAAAAATTACTGAAAGGCTTTCACGGTTACGATCTCGACTTTTCAATTAACATCAGCAGAAAAAAAAATAATTATGTTATTTATGATGTATTGCTGCTGCATAAAAGTGAAGGCGTAAATGATATGCAATGGTTTAAAAGTATTTTTCTTGTGTACAAAAAATGGAGAAAATTTCTTCCAGTATATGTGCCGGGCACATTGCCTCCGGCGGAACATGATCGGCTGAACAATTCGTGGTTCAGCTATCTCCTTAACATAGAAGCGAAAAACAGGAAAGAAAAAATGGAAAAGCTTATTTTATGTACCAGGCTTATTCATGAAATAGGTATAAAAAGATTCAAAGAGCAATACTTTTCATTTTTCGTGCGTCATGTTTTAAAAAAGGCATTTTAGTAAATGTGTAACCTGGCAATTATAATCCCTGCGTATAAGTCAGCCTTTTTTGATAAGGCATTGGGTTCATTGGCCATGCAAACTAATAAAAATTTTACTGTTTACGTTGGCGATGATTGCAGCCCTGAAGACTTGGAAGATATTACGGAGAAATACAAAAGCCAGCTTGACATACATTATACCAGGTTTAAAAATAACATCGGCGCGAAATACTTAGTGCACCAGTGGAATCGCTGCATACAATTAACAAAAGGCGAACCCTGGCTGTGGCTTTTTTCTGATGATGATATTGCTGACGCAAATTGTGTAGAAACTTTTTATAGAATTACTTCAGAAGATAATAACAGGTTTGATGTGTACAGATTTAATACAAGGGTTATAAATGATGAAGATGAGGTTATTGAAGAAATGCCTGTTTTACCTTTTACAGATTCATCAATAAACATGGCTTTGGAAATATTAAAAAACAATCCAGGCGTTTGTATGCCCGGTCAAATATTTTCGAGACAGGTATATGAAAAGTATAAGGGATTTATTTATACGGATTATGCACAGGCTGCAGATTGGGCCACTCTTATATTGTTTAGCGCTGAGAAAGGCATTTGCAACATGAAAGAAGCTAAAATTAACTGGCGGTTTGGAGTTGCAAATATATCAGGGCATGCCTCTAAAAACAGAAAGCGTATGATAAAGGGCCACCTGCAGTTTTTAAAATGGGTTGTAAGCTATTTTTCCTTTTTAAAGACTAAAGGCATGCCCGTAAAATATAATGAAATAATACATGCCTGTAAGGGCAACCTGTATTATGTTACAGCAAATCACTATAAAGGATTGCCTTTGTTAAATACAGCCGGCATATTCAATTATTTTTATTTTGCTCATAACAATTGGCTGAAAGCTGTTTTTGATGTAGCCAAGCTTTATTATTATAACATAATGCGTGGTTTGAAGCGATGAATTGCCTTTAGAATAAAATTTAATGT
Organism: Parafilimonas sp.; assembly: GCF_051953455.1. Taxonomy (NCBI): domain Bacteria; kingdom Pseudomonadati; phylum Bacteroidota; class Chitinophagia; order Chitinophagales; family Chitinophagaceae; genus Parafilimonas; species Parafilimonas sp. The sequence continues at coordinate 43,490 of NZ_JBQCIT010000047.1, forward strand.
TTCCTAAGATATCTGTTATTACCCCATCCTTTAACCAGGCAAAATTTCTCGAAGCCACAATATTATCTGTTTTGGGGCAAAATTATTCAAACCTGGAATACATAATAATGGATGGCGGCAGTACAGATGGTTCGGTTGATATTATTAAAAAATATAGCAGCAGGTTAACTTATTGGATTAGTGAAAAAGATCAGGGGCAAAGCCATGCAATTAATAAGGGTTTTGATAAGGCAACCGGTAATATATTGTTATGGCTGAATAGTGATGATATACTAATGCCAAATAGTTTAGAAACGATTATTTCAAAAACAGAAACGGATTATGCGGCCATATACTTTGGTAATTGTATTCATTTCAAAAACGATTTGAACCTGTTTTCGTATGGCAGCGATGTTGTAAGTGCTCACGCAGAATTTGATCTTGAAAATATTGATTATATTATACAACCCTCTTCTTTCTGGACACGAAAAGCTTGGGAACTGGCCGGCAGGCTAAGGGAAGACATGCATTATGCTTTTGATTGGGAATGGTTCCTTCGGGCCAAGAAAAAGGGTATTTTGTTTAGACCTTTAAGTGAATGCATATCCTTGTATCGTTTACATGCTGCCCACAAAACGGGTACCGGAGGCATAAAAAGAGATGAAGAACTTATTGAGGTTTACCGGTTATACAAACCTGAAAATGAGCTGCTCTTTAAACAGCTTTTTGCTGATAGGAATTTTTTTTCAGAATTCCTTCCACGGTTAATCAGGAAGCTTATTTATATAGCAGGAGTAAAAACAAGTGAAATATCTATTATGAAGCACATTAAATATAATGCATACAAAAATTATTCTTTAAAACACATAGCAGAAGTAAAAAGGATGGTCGCTAATTAACAATCCTCAGCATATGATTATACTTTCGATAATAACAGTAAACTTAAATAATGCTGCTGGCCTGAAGAAAACTATAGAAAGCATTAAATGTCAAAATTTTAAAGATTTTGAATTTCTGATCATAGATGGAGGCTCGACAGATGGAAGTATTGACATCATAAAAAATAATGAGAATTTAATTAATTATTGGGTTAGTGAAAGAGACGCTGGTATTTATCATGCCATGAATAAGGGTATTCAAAAAGCAAAAGGAAGATATCTTTTAATGCTTAACTCGGGAGACTGGCTTACAAACAAGACCACATTAAGGGGCTTGAAATTAAAAAATCATCATGAAGATATTATTTATGGCAATAACATTTGGGTAGAAGATGCTAATACATATAAAAGTAATTACCCGCGCATATTAACTTATAGCTATTTAAAGCAGAATTCAATCTGTCACCAAGCCAGCTTTATTAAAAAAGAGTTGCATGATAGGGTTGGCCCATATAATCAGCATTATCGTATTACATCTGACTGGGAGTTTTTTTTACTTGCTATTGCAAAATTCAAGGTATCCCAAAAATTTGTAAGAGAAAAGATATCAATTTGTAATAGACAAGGTCTCAGTTGCAGACCGGAAAGTTGGCAGACAATAATAGAAGAACGAAATGACATATTGCAAAAGCATTTTAATGAAAGTTATATTGGCTCCTTAAAAGCCGCACCCTTGAAAAAGCCTATAAAAAAATTGAAAGCTAAAATAAAAAGTTCTTTAAGTAGCATTATTCCGCACTTAAAATAGTAATGCCAATCAATAAAGTGAACATACTTTTTGTATCTCATGATGCTTCAGTTTCGGGAGCTCCAATTCTTTTGCTAACATTTTTGCAGTGGTTAAAAATCCATACAGATATACGATTCTCCATCTTGATAAAAGAACCTGGTGAGCTTTTGCCTGAGTTTGAAAAGCTTGCTGATACTTATGTTTGGAATGGTGGATATGCTCAGGGAACGGTTATGTTTACAGCATCAAGAATAAAAAGAAAACTGACTGGCAAAACGTTTGTCAAACCTTTTCCAGGAAAATTAAGGAAGGCACAATTTGACCTGATATATCTTAATACAATAGCTTCTATTGATCTTGGGCCTTTTTTAAAAAGCATTTTTAAATGCCTTGTAATAGCGCACATTCATGAAGGACAGTATATGATGAAGGAAGTTTACCACGGATTTAATACTATTTCAACAAGAACTGTAATTGATCACTTTATTGCTCCTTCAAAACATACGGCAGAAGCCGTGCAAACAGAATTTGGTGTTGGGCAAGATGCCGTGTCCGTAGCATATGAATTTGTAAACACTTCGACCCAGCTTAATAATACAGAAACGGGATTCGAAAATTTTTTTAAAAAAAGTTTTATTGTTGGAGCAGTCGGACAAGCTATATGGCGAAAAGGCGTTGATCTTTTTGTTCAGCTTGCTTCGGTTATTAAAACTTGTTATCCACCGGCAGATATAAAATTTGTTTGGGTGGGGGATACAAGCGTTGAGCCAGGAGTTGCAGGAAGGCTTCGGCATGAATTATCGGCGTATAGCTTGCATGATACTGTATTGTTTACAGGACTATCCCGCAATACTTCTGCTTTTTACGAACGATTTGATGTGATGGTATTAACTTCAAGAGAAGACCCTTTTCCTTTGGTTTGCCTTGAGGCCGCCCGTTTTTCCACGCCGTTAATTTGTTTCAAAGATGCAGGTGGTATGCCTGAATTTATCGAACATGGAAATGCAGGCAAAGTGGTTGAGTACGGGAATATATATCAAATGGCTAAAGAAATTTGGGAATTATATTGTAATAAACAAAAAAGGGAAGCTTATGCTGCTAATGCGCAGGCTAATGCACAAAATTTCAGTACCGAAAAAGGTTCGGCGCATCTTTGGTCAATTGTTCAACGATGCTTATCATGAATGAAATGAAAATAGCCTTCACAATTTGTTCGAATAATTACCTCGCTTCTGCTAAAATACTATCAGAATCTTTTTTGAAATACCATCCCGACTACATTTTCTATATTGGGCTGGCAGACAAGTACCCTGACGAACTTGAAATCGATTATGTTGGAAAGGCTACTATACTTGAAGTTGAAAAATTGAATATTTGTAACCTCGATTGCCTCTATACAAAATATAACATTATAGAATTTAATACTGCTATTAAACCATCTTATTTTCTTTATTTCTTTGAAAAGCTTCATGCAGAAAAGGTCATTTATATTGATCCTGATACTTTGGTGTATAGCAGATTTGAAGAAGTGGAGAGCCTTCTTTTAAGCTATAATATTGTTCTTACGCCTCACATTACAAGGCCTGTCGATGACGGTTTTTCTCCAAGTGATTATGAAACCTTAAGGGGAGGCGTGTTTAACCTCGGTTTTCTGGCTTTAAGTAATTTTAACCTTATTGGGGATTTTTTAAGATGGTGGAGTGACCGTGTTTTAAATTACGGCTTTGGCGATTTCTCACGAAGCATGTTTTATGATCAATTATGGATGAATTTTATACCCTGCCTTTATGATAATTATTTTATTCTTAAACATCCTGGATATAATATAGCCGCCTGGAACCTTCATGAAAGGAACCTTACCGTTAATAACGAAAATGATTATATTGTTAATTACAAATTCCCCCTACGGTTTTTTCATTTCAGCGGTTATAAATTTAACCGGCCTCAGAGTATCAGTACACACTTAACACGTTATAATCTTGAGCAACGGACAGATTTAATTGAAATATTTAAAATGTATCGTCATTTGCTGCAGGCAAATGATGTGGAAAAAATTAGCAGTTTGCCCATTTATTATTATCCGGGTTTGTATTTGCATAAAAGTAAAAAACATACTAAATTTAATAATCTTGCCTGGCGGTTAAAACGTTCAACACAGGTTTTGTTAACTGGAAAATGAAAGTAGCAGTAGTTATTCCGCTGCATAAAAACGTATTATCCGATAATGAGGTTATATCATTAAGGCAATGTTGCAACCTACTTGTAAAATATGATATATTCCTTCTTTACCCGGATGCTTTAGATGTATGGGATTGCTTGCAAAAATTTAGTTGCTTAAAACCACTCGCTGTACCTGCAACATGGATGAACTCTTTAAACGCTTACAATGAAATGAAGTGCAGCTTGGATTTTTATAATCTTTTTATGGATTATGATTATCTCCTTACTTATGAGCCCGATGCTTATATTTTTTCAGATGCATGGGAAAAAGCCAACACGTTTGATTTTGATTATATAGGAGCGCCCTGGTTTAAAGATTGGGAGAAGAAATGGCCCCTGTCGGTAGGGAATTCAGGTTTTTCTATGCGCAACATCGCTAAATGCAGGCATGTATTACTGATGAAAGAAAAATTTTACAAACAATACAGGTTTTTAAAAAAATTAGGTGATCTGAGAATACTTAATCTTTCTGTGGTTTTTAAGCTAATAAACAGGAATTGGAAGTTTTCAGTAACCAATTATTTCATCAACAGATTTTTTTCAAACCGCCCTATCAATGAGGATATTTTCTGGAGTGGTGTTGTCCCGCAATTGTTCAGCTTTAAAGTGGCTGACGTAAACAATGCAATCAAATTTAGCTTTGAAAAAAACCCTTCGGTATTATTTCAAATAAATGCCGGTGAACTGCCACTTGGTTGCCATGCCTGGACTAAAAGCTTAGACTTTTGGCAAAAATATATTCAGGTTTAATTATGAAACTGCTTTCTTTTCAGCCTTGTTCCTTGTATCAAAATGGAGGTTGCGGCAGGGTGCTTCGAAGGCTCTACGCAGGAAAAGAGGAAGATGTGTTTTCCATATCAGTAAATGTCGCTCATAACAAGGTTAATACAGGAAAAATAAAGGAAGAACAATTGGCTTTATTTCCACAACAGCAAAAATGGATGCGATGGAAGCTACGAAATATCAATGGTTATTTGCAAAGTAAGCTTATGGCTAGTTTAAACAGGCAACACATACGAAATATTGTACAGAATTATAGTTGCGACGTTATTCATGCAGTAAACCATGGTGCTTATTCTGCAAGTTTGTGTACGCCAGGATTGATAAAAGGCAAACAATTATGGGTTTCTTTTCATGATCATTATAGCTTATGCAGCAGTTTTTCAGATTGTGAAATGCTATGGGAAACTGCAGGCAGAAGGCTGGTTATATCAAAAGAATTGGGGGAAGAATATGCGCGCCTGTTTTCAAAAAAACCTTTTGAAATAATAACTGATGGAATTAAGCGTAATGAGTTTTCTGTTCCGCGTAATATTGAAGGCAATGCAATAACCATTTATTTTGGCGGATTACTTCACTATCATTATCTGGAGCTTTTTAAACTGCTGGCACATACGCTAAATAAACTGGCCGTGCGCACAAACATTAAACTTATATTAAGAGGTACCCCTCCTTTAGACTTTTTGGCAAACGCTGACTTTGAGGTTGAATACAGGAATAATTTTGTTAGTGATGCGCAGATAAAAAAAGAACTGGATGATGCAGATATCCTGTATCTGCCAATAAAATTTACAAGCCCGGAATTTTATAAATACAGTTTATCAACAAAAATGATCGGATATCTTGGTACAAGCGGTACCATTTTATATCATGGGCCAGCAGAAGGCGCTGCATGCAAGCTATTAAACAGGCATAATGCAGCGGTTTGTTGTACATCGCTAAAGGAAGATGATATGCTCAATGCGATGAAAACGATCATGCACAAAGGCTGCCAGTTTTCAAGAAACAGCAAAAATTTGGCAACTAAAGAATTCTCAATGGAAAAAATTCAAAGCCGGTTCTGGCAAACTTAATATGCGCTCTTTTTTATCTGAATTACGGCTTTACATCTGTAACCATGTAATCTGCAAAATTCCATCACATACCATAAGGCTTTGGTATTATAAAAAGATTATGGGATTTTCTTTAGCAAAGGGAAGCGGTATTCATACAAATTGTTCATTTAATGCGGCAGAGCATTTATCAATGGGAATTAATTCTGTATTTAATGCAAGGTGCAGGATAGATACACGAGGAACCGTAACAATAGGTAACAACGTTGCCATATCAAGCGATGTGATAATAATAACTGCAGATCATAATATACATGCTGCAAACTTTGAAAGCAGAGCGCGTCCGGTAATTATTGAGGATTATGTTTGGGTGGGCACAAGAGCAATGATATTACCCGGCGTTAAATTGGGGTATGGCTGTGTAGTTGCAGCCGGCTCATTGGTTTCTAAGAATATAGCCCCTTTTGAAGTTGTTGCCGGGGTGCCGGCAAAGAAGATCGGAGAGAGGGGGTGTAAAAGTGGTTATACTTATAATACTTCCTATAATCGCCTTTTTCATTAAAAAATTATCTCATACACAATGAAGGGAAAAAGCTTAATGCATTGTTTAAAATGCATTATTAATATTGATCAGCCTAAAACTCAAACCACAACGAATGAGCAGGAGGCAATGTATAAATATTTAAAGACCGCCAGGCGAATAGCAGAGATTGGTGTTTATGAAGGATTTAATACTTCTCAATTTGCTTTACACTCTCCATCTGATGCATTGGTTTATGCAATAGATCCTTTTTTAAAGGGTTCTTTAAAAATTAGTTATGGAAAAATAATTGCTATAAACCATTGGAAAAAGAAAGATATAAATCACAAAATAAAAATTATGCATGGATATAGTTGGCATGTGGATAGACTTATAAATGAAGCATTGGATTTTATTTTTATTGATGGTGATCACTCTTATGAAGGAGTAACTAAGGATTTCGAGCTGTACAATGAAAAGCTATCAGAAAATGGAATTATTGTTTTTCATGATGCCCGCATATTTCCCAACGGATGGACAAAACCCGATTGGGGGCCGGTACAACTAATTGAAAAGAAAATACGTGGAGATAAAAGCTGGAAAATAATTGAAGAAGTTGATTCAACTGTCATAATACAAAAAGTAGCCATTCTAACCTGTTAGATAATGGTTTTAAATCATAAGGTGAAACAAAGTATAGTACATGTATCTGAATCTGCCATTATTGAGGAATCAGGTATGGGCAGGGTGGAATATTACTGGAAAAAAGCCTTTGAAGACAGGGGATATAATTTTATACATATAGGCCCGGCCGAAGTTGGAAAACTGGTTCATAAAGCCATGTTTGGTTGGAAGGCGCGGTTGTATTTTAAAGCATTAAATATTAAACCTGAAGCTTTTATTGTGCATGAACCAGCCTCTGGCTATTTTGTTAATAAAGATATACCTGTGTTTGTAGAAAGCCACGGCGTTGAAAGAAAACATTGGGAATTACAATTTAAAAAGGGATCTGTGTATGGTTATAACAAGCCCTCTTTAAAAACAAGGTTATTTTTTCCATTATGGCGTTTAAAGATGGGAGACAAGGGTTTAAAAAAGGCCGATAAACTGCTGTTGATTAATAGCGAGGATAAAGAATATGTAAAACATATATATAAAAGAAAAGAGCAGGATATGTATGTTTTTAGAAATGGTGTTAACATGAATGTCTTTAAGCAATCTATACAACCGGAATTATTTACAATATTATTCAACGGTAGTTGGATTGACAGAAAAGGGATAAAAACATTGGTGGAGGCTGCAAAAGTTTTATTTAATAAAAATAAACTACACCTAAAGTATTTATTGATTGGCACCGGAAAAAATGAAGAAACCATTTTACAGGATTGGCCTGCTTATTTAAGACCTCAGGTTACAATAATTCCAACATTTACTAAAGCCGAAGAACAAGAATTCCTGGTACAAAGTTCTATATTGGTTTTACCAAGCTATTTTGAAGGACAGCCTTTAAGTTTATTACAGGCTATGAATGCAGGCAAATGCTGCATTACAACTAACTGTTGTGGACAAAAGGATATAATAAATAATGGTAAAAATGGTTTGTTGTTTGAAGCTGGTAATGTTTCGGCACTTGCAGCATTAATTTATAAATGCTTTTCAAATCCTGCAATGGCATCTATGATAGGAAACGAGGCCAGGACAACTTGTGAAAACAGGAGTTGGAAAATTGTTTCAGATGAGCTTGCCGATTTCATTATTAGCTGTTTGAATAAACCTCACTTTTGAAAACTCTTTTTATATTATAGTTGCCTGAAGCGTGGAAAGTGATGTTGGCGGCCATGCCCATATACTTGAATATTACAATTCAATTGAGGTTTGTAACTACAACATTGAAAAATAGGACAAACATATCTAACGAAATGTTTGTTATAAGCATAATGAATGACAAATAAGGGTAATAATCATTTGCCAAATTCCAAAGAAATCTCCGGCGCAAAAAGTATAGCGCTTGATATATTTAGAATAGCTGCTGCAATGACTGTTTTTATTCATCATGCCATTATTCAATGGGGGTTTGCGCGCTATCTGGATAAAGATTGGGGGCACACTGCGGTAATTGTTTTTTTTGTATTGTCTGGTTATGTAATTGCATACACTACTTTTAAAAACAAGAGAAGCTGGAAACAATATGCCCAGGCAAGGTTGTCAAAATTATATGCTGTGCTTATTCCATGTTTAATCATTACAAGCCTTGTTCAGTTATATGTATATTATAATTCCCCCGGCTTGTTTGAGGGCTACAGTAGGGGGGATTCTTTTATCCGCTATATTCTTTCCGCTTTATACTTAAACGAAATATGGTTTTTTTCTGCCGCCCCGCCAATTAACGGGCCGCTTTGGTCGTTGAGTTTTGAATTTTGGTACTACTGTTTATGCGGGGTATGCCTGTATGCAAGAAGCACGAAATTCTTTTATTTGTTATTGGCAGGCATCTGCCTCCTGGCAGGCCCTAAAATATTGCTGATGTTGCCCGTATGGATAATGGGTTATTTTGCTTATAGGATGCCGGAACCAGGTATTGGCTGCCGGCTCCGGTGGGGTATTGGTATTTTATGTATGCTTATGCCGCTTTTTTTAATGGAAATACTGCCTGCCATGCCATTTACGCTGGGGAGAAGACCGCTGTATTTTGCCAACCAGTTTTTTACAGATTATGTAATTGGCTTCACGCTTGCTGCAGGTATCTGGTTATTGCCGAATATGGAGACCGAAAAGCTGGTGCAACACAGGCTTAATGCTGCAGTGCGCATGCTTGCAAACCTTACTTTTCCTTTGTACCTGCTGCATGCACCACTGTTTATTCTTTACAGAAGTATATTCGGAACAGATGCGGGTAATTTAGCTGCTATGCTTGCCGCAATAGCTGTGGTTTTAATGGTGAGCTTAGGGATAGGCTATTTCATTAACAAAACCCATATTTACTGGAAAAAATGCTTTGCCTTAATCCTGCAAAAAATTACTCCTGAAAATCGCCTGAAAATCTCCAGGCTACCTTATCTATAATACCTTAATCTTAAATATCCCGAAGATTGAAAATTGTTTTCCTATGCGGCTCCCTGCAACCCGGCAGGGATGGGGTAGGTGATTATTCCAGGAAACTGGCAGCCGGTTTAATGGCTTCCGGAAACGAAGCGATGATCATCTCCCTGAACGACAAATTTCTGCCATCAGCATGGGTAAAAGAAGTGCAGCACGATGGGTTAAAAGAGATAACCGCTTACCGTTATTCTTCCGGTATGCAATGGAATAAAAAGATAAGGCGGATTGAAGCCCTCATATCTTCTTTCAAACCTGATTGGCTAAGCCTTCAATATGTGTCTTATAGCTTCGATAAAAAAGGCTTGCCGTTTTATTTACCTGGCATATTATCGGGATTAACGGCAAATTACAAATGGCACATTATGTTTCATGAAACATGGATAGGCATAAGCGCTGCTGCCCCTTTCCCGCATAAAGTATATGGCTATTTCCAAAGAAGAATTGCGGCTTCATTAATAAAATTGCTTAACCCGGTAAGAGTAACAACAACTAATGTTTTATATCAGCTTATATTAAATGAAAAAAATATTGACGCTGTGCGGCTGCCGCTTTTCAGCAATATAGGCCGTCACCAGCCAAATAAGGAATATATTTCGTTTATTGAAAAAGAATATTCGGTTGAGATGAAAGGAAATTCTTTTTATAAACTGGGAGTTTTTGGAACGCTTTATCCGGAGTCTAATCTATCTGAAGTTATCCCAAAGTTTCTGGAAAATAAGGAGCATGATAAACGGGTGGCTATTATCATTTTTGGGAAAAATAGCCGGCCTGATGAATTGTTGAAATTAAAAAGAAGCCTGAAGAACAAAGTGAGTTTTGTTGAACTTGGCGAACTGACTGAAGAAAATGTATCAAGTGTGATGAATGTTTTAGATGAAGCTGTTTTATGTACGCCTTATGAGTTTATTGGTAAAAGTGGCGCCTATGCTGCTTTACGATTACACAATGTTCCCGTTGTAACGCTATCTTCTTCACCAACCAATAAGTATGAGGATGAAATAAATGCTTATAATAAATACCTCTCACAGCGCCCGGCTGAAAAATGGGATGTGGAGCATGTAAGCCATAAATTTCTTTCCTTATTGAATCAGTGAATCATCTTTTAAAATTTTTGTCAGGTTTTTGTAACTGTCAGTGGTTAACGGAATGAGGAAAAGGATATTAATTTATTGTACACAATTGATGCCTTCGGGAGGTATTGAAAACCATATTATAGAGTTTTGTAAAAACATGTTCCCGCATTTTGAAATTGATTTGCTCGTTGCAAATTTTAAAATGGAACTGCACGAAGAAACTTTAAAAAAAAATTGCAGCCGGGTGTTTTTTATAAAGCCGGTCAATCCCTTAAAAAGGCGTATTATTTTAATGAAGACGTTGCTGAATCTATCAGTTAAGCGATATGATGTTTTATACACAAACGGAAATGGGGCGAGCGTTTTCCTGGCCGCAAAAATGCTGCGATATAAAAAATGGGTGCTTCATCATCACATGGAAGCCCGCCGGGATTTTTTCCAGGCATTAAATCCAAAATATAAAAAAAGTATGTTGTTGGCCCACCGTGTCATCGCCTGTTCAAATATTAACGCCACTAATCTTAACAGGGAATTGAAAAGGCCCGTTGATGCTGTATATTGTTTTTCGCGTGATGTAAGTAATAATAAAAAGTTGCGCAAAAACATAAACAGCAGCAACATCCTGAATTTCGGTTATTATGGCCGTTTAATACCTGCCAAAGGAATTGATTTGATATGCAGGCTTAGTGAAGACCCGGACTGCAGGAATATTTCTTTTCATTTATGGGGAACAGGTAACGAATACCCTGCATCATTTTTTAATAAATATCCTAACCTGTATTTTCATGGTGCTTTCAGTAACGGGGAAGAACTTAACAAGATTGTCAGTTTACTGGATGCCTTCCTCTTATTTACTACGCATGCAGAAGGATTGCCCATTTCTTTGATGGAAATAATGAGCGCCGGGATACCATGGATATCTGCAAATAAAGGAGGGATTGCTGATATTGCCTGTGACCCTGTTTCTACGAAAATTATCGATATAAAGGATTATGCAGTGATAAAACAAACCGTTTTGCAGCTTGCCTCCGACATTAAAAATGGCCGCATACCAGGCGATAAACAACAGGCATTTTACAAGCAGCATTTTTCCAGGGAAGTTTTGATTGATAAATGGAAATCCGTCTTTGCCTCTTAGCATCTTTATACAAGAATATTTTTGAAATTAGTTATCTCACATCCAACAGGAAACGCCAATGTAAGGGCTATTGTCATGTCTTTATACAGAGCGGGCATGCTTGAAAAGTTTTTTACCACTATTGCCTGTTTTGAAAACTCAGAAAAACTCAGAAGATTTCTTATTAAAGACCTTAACCGGAGAGAGTTTGATGAAAAATTGCGTCCGTTTACAGAACCATATCCCTGGAGGGAAGCAGGCCGGCACGTTTTTAATAAACTTGGGTTGTCTTATTTCACTAATAAAGAATCAAGTGCTTTCGGTATTAATACTGTATATAAAAGTTTAGACAGGTATCTCGCCCGTAAACTCGATGCTTTCCCTTCAATTAAAGCTGTTTATGGATATGAAGATGGCAGCTATTATACGTTCAGGTCTGCTAAGGAAAGGGGATTGCACTGTGTGTATGAGCTTCCTATTGCTTATTGGGAAACAGCACGCACATTATTGGCTGAGGAAGCCGAACGGTGGCCTGGCTGGAAACCTACTTTAAAGGGTGGAATTGCTGATTCCAAAGAAAAGCTTCAACGCAAAACTATGGAGTTGGAGTTGTCAGATACAGTGATTACACCAAGCAGGTTTGTAGCAGCATCCTTGCCAGGCTGGGCCATGCAAAAAAGGATAATTATTTCGCCTTTTGGTACGCCTGGCTTCTTAAACTATGATAAAAATATTCATTACAGATCCAGTAAAAAGCCGTTACGTATTTTATTTGCGGGCAGTATGAGCCAACGTAAAGGGCTTGCAGATTTATTTGAAGCCATTTGGTTATTAAATACAAATCATATACAGCTTATTGTGTTGGGCAGTTTGCTTGCCCCGCTTCAGTTTTATAAAAAGGCTTGTCCTTCATTTCAATATGAACAACCAAGGGTTCATGCAGAAGTGCTTGAATTGATGGAAACCTGCGATGTGCTTTGCCTGCCGTCTATTGTTGAGGGCAGGGCGCTGGTAATGCAGGAAGCTATGAGCAGGGGGCTGCCCATTATAGTTACACCCAATACGGGCGGAGAAGATCTTATCAGGGAGGGTGAAACCGGCTTCCTGGTTCCTATTAGATCCCCGGAAGCAATTGCCGAAAAAATCAACTGGTTTTTGGAAAACCGTTCATTATTAGACGGCATGAGGGAGGCAGCGTTTATACATGCCTCTGACTATACCTGGGATAAATATGGCCAGACAATTTTAGAGGCGTTTAAAGATTAATTTATCCTGCAGGATGGCTATGGGTAACAGTATAACATTGAAACGTTTAAGAACTGCTGTATGGTTGTACATCATTCTTTTAATTTTTGAAGGAGCGTTGCGAAAATGGGTTGTACCAAGTTTATCAAACCCTTTGTTGATTGTAAGAGACCCTGTTGCTATTTATATTCTTTTGGTGTCAAGAATGAAGGGCATTCTTAGATTTAATCCTTACAATTTCTGGATGATCCTGATAGGCTGCTTTGGCATTATAACAGCCTTGTTACAGGGCCACGGTAATCTTATGGTAGCAGTGTATGGTGCAAGGATATTCATTATTCATTTTCCATTAATGTTTGCTATAGCTGAAATATTTACTATTCAGGATGTAATCAGGTATGGCAAAGTATTATTGTGGATATCATTGCCAATGACAGCGCTGATTATTGCCCAGTTCTTTAGCCCTCAAGCCGCATTTGTGAACCGCGGTGTGGGAGGCGATATGAGTGGAGCGGGATTCAGCGGTGCATTAGGTTATTACAGGCCTCCGGGTACTTTTTCATTTACAACCGGCACTTCTCTTTTTTATGGATTAGTAGCAGCTTATGTTTTTTATTTTTGGTTCAATAGTTTTTTAATAAACAGGTTCCTGCTGATTACAGCTACTGTTTGTTTGCTTTTGGCTGTTCCTTTCTCCATCAGCCGTACACTATTGTTTGAAGTATTTCTATCTACAGCCTTTATGATTGTTTCGGTATGGTATCGGCCTAACTATCTTAAGCGTATTGCTATTGGCATTATAATTTTTCTGGCGGCTTTTTACCTGATAGAAAACCAGGGTTTCTTTTCAACAGGTACGGAAGTGTTCACTGCAAGATTTACTTCTGCCAATGAAAGCGAAGGGGGCTTAAACAGTGTATTTATGGACAGGTTTCTGGGCGGGATGATTTATGCTGTTGAAAATGCGCCTAATATGCCCTTTTTTGGATACGGGCTGGGTATGGGCACAAATGCCGGTGCACAAATGTTAACAGGGCAGGTTTCATTTCTTATTGCAGAGCAGGAATGGGGGAGGATAATAGGGGAAATGGGTTTACTGATGGGGTTCATTATCATCATCGTCCGGATTGTTTTTGGCGTTTCAACTTTATCAAAAGGTATCAGGGAATTAAAATTAAAGAACGCCTTGCCCTGGATGCTTTTAAGCTTTGGATTTATACAAATATTGCAGGGACAGTGGGGGCAACCTACTAACCTGGGCTTTTCCATTATTTCTGGTGGACTGGTACTTGCTGCATTTAATAAACCGGAAGATGAAGAAGAGGAAGAGGAGAATATATTAGCCGAAGAAGTAATGAAACCGGATGAGGTGTAAATTTTTTGAACCGGGATTGCTTTTTTTAAAGCAGTAGATTGAAAGATTTAGAAAAAATAAACGTCATCCATTTCCAGCGCAAACCCAGGCCTGGGTTTAATTTCAGCATAGAAAACATATTTGAAAACCTGCGTTATCAATTAAAAAGCAGGATTGATTTTAAGGTTGAAGTTTGCAGCCGGTTTAATGATGGTTACTTGTCTAAATTGATTAATATTATTCGTGCTGCTCTAAAGCAGCAAAAAGGCACAGTTGCACATATTACGGGCGAAGTATATTTCCTGAACTTGTTCATGCGTAAAAAAAATGTACTCCTTACCATACACGATTGCCGCTTTATGGAACGTAAAACCGGTTTCCAAAAAAAAATGATAGGCTGGTTATATTTAAAAGCCCCGGTTAAAAAAGCTGCTTACATAACAACGGTGTCAGAGGCTACAAAACAGGCGGTTATACAATACACGGGTTGTCAACCGGAGAAGATACAGGTGATACCGGTTGCTGTAAACGAAATCTTTCGGCCTGCCGCTAAAATCTTTAATAAAGATTGCCCGGTAATATTACAGGTAGGTGCGGCAGAAAACAAGAATATTGCAAGGCTGGCTGAAGCCCTGAAATCTTTGAATTGCAAACTGGTGATAGTGGGGAATGTTTCAGTGCAGGATTTAAAAATCCTTAAAGAAAACAGGATAGTTTATACTATTAAACAGGGTTTGTCAAATGAAGAATTATACGCTGAATATATAAATTGTGATGTGGTTTCATTTGTTTCAACATTCGAAGGCTTTGGCATACCCATCATAGAAGCCAATGTTGTTGAACGGCCGGTGCTTACCTCCAACATCTCGTCCATGCCGGAAATAGCGGAAAATGCTGCCTGTTTGGTTGATCCTTTTGATGTACAATCAATTCGCAACGGCCTGCTGAAAATTATCCATGATGACATTTACCGCGCTCAACTCATCATAAACGGGCAGCAAAATAAATTACGTTTCAATGAAAAAAACATAGCTGATGCTTACCATTCACTCTACACCAAAATTGCAGCCGGTTTTTAGTGCCGGTACATTAATTCCGGCTCAAACACTCACTGCAGTAATCCTAACCTGGAACGAAGAAGAAAATATAGCCAGAACACTCCATCATCTTACCTGGCTGGAAAAGATTATTGTTGTTGACAGCGGGAGTAACGATAAAACGGTGGAACTTATTAACAGCTTTCCCAATACAGAAGTGCATGTGCGAAAATTTGATACCCATGCACAGCAATGGAATTATGGCTTAAGCCTGTGTGATTGCGAATGGATATTAAGCCTGGATGCAGATTATATTCTCAGTTATGCTTTTATTGAAGAGATAAAACAAAAACTCACACAGGATCATATCTGCGCTTTTAATGCAGGGTTTGAATTTGTATTATTTGAAAAGCCATTGGCCAGCAATAATACTACGCCGAGACCCGTGTTGTTCAAACGCTGCAATTGTATTTATTACGACGACGGCCACACGCAGCGGCTCAGGATAAATGGCAAAATGGCTGACCTGAAAAATAAAATATTACATGATGACCGCAAACCATTAAGCCGGTGGTTGCTCAACCAGTCTGCCTACTCTGTGAAAGAAGCAACTATGCTGATGATTAAACCTGATGCAGAAATGTCTTTTCTTGAAAAGCTCAGGAAAAAAAGGATATACACGCCACTGATGATGTTTTTCTTTTGCCTGTTCAGAAAACGCATGATACTTAACGGGCAGCGTGGCTGGCATTATACTTTGCAAAGAACTATTGTGGAGATGCTGATTTCATTACGATTAACGGAAGAAAAGATTAATAAAAATGAATACCCTGAGCACACACACAAATAATGAATATGTGTTGCTCATGACGGCTTGCATCGAGCCAAAAAACCTTAACCGGCCTTCCTTCAGGGCTACTCCCCATGTCCGTTTAGAAGATTATAAAAAAGCATTTGAGTACTGGCTTAATTATCCCGATAAAAGGATCAAAGCAATTGTATTCGCGGAAAATTCAGGGTATGAACTAACTGAATTGAAGAAAATAGCTGATAGAGAAAATATATATAAACGTAATATTGAATTTCTTCAATTTGAAGAAACCGAACGTCTGCCAGGTGTTCATTACGGCTATTCAGATATGGAAATTATTGATCATGCCATTTATAATAGCAAGTTGATAATTTCCAATTCAATCATTATTAAAACAACAGGCAGATTATATTTTCCCAAACTAAACAAGCTGCTTGATTTGCAGGATAAAAATCAATATGACTTCTTTTCAGATGTCAGGGATTTCAGCTTTCGGAAGTTTGAGAAGCATTACATAGTTACAACCTTGCTCATTATAAAGCCAGCATTTTATAAGCAACATCTTTATGATATTAAAAGGGCGCTCACTGAAAATACAGCATCGCATATGGAGACTTTATACTTTAAAATATTAAGACCGCTCCGGCAATCAAATCGTATTCAGTTAGGATTTCCTTTTTTAATTAGTACAATTGGTATTGGAGCGCATTCCAACAGTGACTATGCTTCCTTAAAAAAAAGAATTGAAGCCATAGGTTTATTTATACTCAGAAGGATACTTCCTGCCTCATAATTGTTTGCAGTATGATATAAAACGCCCTGCGACTGTTCATGAAAATCCTTCACCTTGTTCCTTCCTATAAACCCGCATACATATATGGCGGCCCTGTTGAATCCATCGCCCATCTCTGCGAAACATTAACAGTGGCCGGGGAAGATATAACTGTATATACCACCACGGCCAACGGCAATACAGAATTAGAAGTTGATCCTGGAAAAATATATCTTGTTGAAGGGGTAAAGGTTATTTATTTTAAAAGACAAACAAAAGACCCACTACATTTTTCCATTGGCCTGCTCAAATGCCTGTATAAAAATGGCAAAACGTTTGATGTGGTACATATTCATTCCTGGTGGAACATGCCTGGTTTTGCGGGGCTTTTCATCTGCAAAAAAAAGAGGATAAAAGTTGTATTATCTCCAAGGGGCATGCTGAGTGATTATATCATTCGTCATTCCAACAGCCGGGTAAAGCAGTTTGCCCATCAGTTGTTTGGCAAATCATTATTGTCATATAGTTATTTCCATGCAACGGCTGCATCAGAAATGGAGGAATGCCGGCGGGTGATTCCGGGCTGGAAAGGTATGATGATATCAAATATCAATAACCTGCCTCAAATTAATATTATCAAGAAACAAAACCCGGTTTTTACGCTTCTTTTTCTCTCACGTATCCATCCTAAAAAAGGGCTTGAACTATTATTTCAAGCCATAGCCCGTATCAATGTGCCGGTTCATCTGCAGATAGCAGGCAGCGGCGATGAAACCTATATAAGCAGCCTGAAACAAAAGGCGGCTGATCTTGGCATAACAGGCAAACTGCAATGGATAGGGTGGAAGGAGCGTAAAGAGAAATTTGACGTATTAATGCAGGCAGATGTTTTTGTACTTCCCAGTTACAACGAAAATTTTGGCAACGTGGTAATCGAAGCGCTCCACGCCGGTACACCGGTACTTGTAACGGAAGGCGTGGCGTTAAGCGCATTTGTAAAAGAGCATGGCCTGGGATGGGTATGCAAGACAGAGCCCACTTCTATACAGGATGCGCTGGAAGCTGCAATGCAGGATAAGGCGAAGCGATGCGCCATTACCCAGGCAGCGCCTGGCATAGTAGAAAAATATTTTTCTCCCGAAGTCCTGATTAAACAATATCGTGATATATATAGGGAAGTGGTGAATCTGAAAATGCAGGTAACAAAAAAATAATATAGAAGAAATTTCCATCGTGCGGATTTCAGATGATTATACAGTTTGGGATTTATAATCAAAGATCACTTTAATATGTGTTCCGCTATTTGTTTCAATGCTGAAATTACCGCCGAGGTCACCGGCGAGTCCTTGTAACAATTCCATTCCCATAGAAGCGCCAATCCTGGTGTTAAAATCACCGGGAAGGCCCCGTCCGTTATCGGCAATGCGCAGCATCAGTTGTGTGGCTGAAATGCGGCTGAGCAAAATAGAAATTTGTTTGTCTTTCGTTTTGGTAAAAGCGTATTTAATGGCATTGGTAATGGCTTCATTTAAAATAAGCCCCAATGTAATGGCGGATGCATGGTTCAGCTCAACATTTTCTATTTGCAGAGAAAAGCCAATATTTTCCCGGATAGAATAGCTTTCACGAAGGTATTCCACCAGCTCGTAAATATATTCGGGCATGTGTATGGTGGACAGCGTTTCAGACTGGTAAAGCTTCTGGTGGATGATCGACATGGAATGAATCCTGTTCTGGCTGTCTTTTATGGCAGATAAAGCTTCTTTATTTTTAAGATAGCTCGATTGAATCTCGAGCAAGCTTGCCACAATGTGGAAGTTGTTTTTAACACGATGATGAATCTCCTTCACCAGCCATTCCTTTTCAGTCAGTAATTGGTCTTTTTCTCCAATGAGTGCATCTTTTTGCAGTAGTAAAAGATCCTTGTCTGTAAGCAATTCAGATAAATGCTCATTTTTTTGTTTAATCTGCTCCTGTTGCGCATGCAGCACCTGCTGCTGGTAGCGCAGTTGCCGGTTTACACGTTGTTTCAGGTTGTAACGGTTAAAACCGAGTACAAGTATAGCCGCCAGTAAACCCGTGCCCACAATAAATGCATTGCGCTGGTTTTGCTGCGCCCTGTTTTGTTCTTTCAGCAGTGCAATATTCTTTTCTTTGATCTTGATGTCCTGCTCTTTTTTAGCTGTTTCGTACTGAATGCTCAGCTGTGCAATCTGTTTACTTTTTGTTGCATTGAAGATGGAATCCTGAAGTGCTTTATACTGCTGGTAATGGTGGATCGCCCCGGAATAATTTTGCCGCGCCGAATCTACCTTAAACCACATTAAGTGAACGCCTGCTAAATAATTTGGGAGTATTTGCTGAGGGGTAGCTTTCAGCAGCTGCTCCAGGTAAGGCTCTGCCTTGGAGTAATGAGCGTTTTCAACATAAAACCGGCTGATGCCCTGGCAGGCCACATATTGAAACCGCAAGGATGATTGCCTGCTCCAGGCCACGCTTTCAAGATAATACTTCTCCGCTCTCGCATATTGGCCGAGTGCATTATAGCAGGAGCCCAGGCTTTGCGCTATATACATTTTATCTTCTGTGTTGCATAACAGGCGCCGGTCTATTATTTCATACAATAAGGCCAGGGCATCCCCTGCTTTTTTCTGTTTGATTAAGGCAACGGTCATTCGCCTGGCCATGCCCACCTGAAGAAGCTCGCCTTTCTGATGGCTGATAGCTATAGATTGTTTATGATATGCTATGCTTTTATCAAACTGCCCCAATTCCCAATAGGCATTGCCAAGACGGAAATAAGTGTAGTCGAGTTCCCCGGTCATATTGCTGTTTTCAACATCATCTACCACTTTGAGTATGTAAAACAGTTTTTGATTCAGGTTCCCCTTATCCTGGTTTATATCGGAGAGCAGGTAATAGGCATTGGACAGGTATCCATAATCAGCGGGGGCATCATAAATGCTTTGTTCAGCAAAACGCTTACAGGCGCGGGAAATGGCAGGATAGCCTATTTTTTTTTGAATTGCCAAGGCAGCTTCCGCTTCTTCTTCCGCCTGCACGGCATGACCGTTATTCAGGTATTTATACCCCATTTCCAGGCGGATAATGGCTTCCAGCGCCAGGTCGCCGATTTGCTGTGAAAGTTCCAGCGCCTCTTTTAAAACGGTTATATTTTCTGTGCAGTTATCACAAAATGTAGCCGCTGCCATTCTCAGGCATGCATTAAGCGCCCCGGCTTTGTCCCCGGCCTGTTGGCGGGGTTCAATAACCTGCTTAAAGCAGGTTTTTCCTTTTTCCCAATTATCATTTAGCAGGTAAACTATCCCAAGCAGGCACAGGCTTTCCTCCTTTAATTGCCTGTTACCAATGTTATCACTTTCTTGTCCTGCCTCTTGAAAAAATATAATGGCGCTATCCCGGTTACCTTTTTGCAGGTAAGGGGTACGAAGCATGCTTTTCCCCAGTTCCATCAGCAGCTTTATTCTAAGCGCCCCGGCGGCATTTGCCGGCAATTGCCGTACCCCCGTGCTGTTTTGCTGTTTAATATAAATCCTGCCCTTTAAAAAAATGGCATCTTCCTGCCCCTTGGTAAACCCGGTTTGTTGAGAAAGGTGTAGTGCCTGGCTAACAAGCAAGAGTGCACTATCCAAATCATGATCCGGGTTCAATGTTCTATTAAAATATAGGGTGCTTAACCGCAACAGCATTTGCACTCTCTGGGTATCTGCCATACCAGAGCGGAGCTGCTTAATAATGGTAGCGGCCTCGCCCGGCCCGGCTGGTTGCGCCTGTGCGGCTTGAAGCAGGATGATTGCAGGCATAATAAGCAGCATGCGAATAACCGGGCAATGTTGTATAGAATATGCTGGTTGCATTTACCGTTTTAAATTACTTGGCCGGGCAGCGCTTCAGAAATTCGCTTTACCTTCTGCTAATGTCTTACCAATCATCTCCTCTCAATACCCAGCTTTTTCATCCGGGAGTTTAATGTATTAACATTAATATCCAGTATTTCAGCAGCGCCGCCTTTCCCGGAAATCTTCCAGTTGCAGCTTTCAAGTACAGCAAGAATATGGTCGCGTTCATTCTCCATCATGGTTTTAAACCCGTTTTTATTACCCGCGACAGAGCTGGATCGCTTGGAAAGCGGCATGTCGGGCAAATCAATAACATTTCCTTTTGCAAGCACTATATTTCGCTGGATGGCATTTTCCAATTCCCTTATATTACCCGGCCAGTCGTATTGCATAAGTTTGTTGATGGCTTCCGCCGACAACACAGCAGCGGGTTTGCCTGCGGCTGCGCTGTATTTCTTTAAAAAATAATTGGCCAAAAGTGGTATATCTTCTTTTCTTTCATACAACGCCGGCATGAGCAGGGGAAAAACATTCAGCCGGTAATAAAGATCTATACGGAAACGCCCGGCGGCTACTTCTTCTTCCAGGTCTTTATTGGTGGCGGCAAGCACCCGCACGTTGATCTTTTTTGGCTTACCGCCAATTGGTTCAATTTCTTTTTCCTGCAATACTCGCAAAAACTTCACCTGCAATTCAAGCGGCAGCTCGCCAATTTCATCCAGGAAAATTGTTCCCCCGTCTGCCAGTTCAAACTTACCTTCCCTTTTTGTAATGGCGCCAGTGAATGAACCCTTTTCATGACCGAATAAATCAGATTCAATTAAATTGGCAGGCAATGTTCCGCAATTAACAATAACAAATGGTTTATACCGCCGGGCCGAAGCCTTGTGAATGGAATGTGCAATCAGTTCTTTACCGGTACCGCTTTCGCCCAGTATAAGCACGGAAGTATCTGTGCCGGCAACCATTGTAGCACGTTCCAGCGTTTCGATGAATTTACGGCTTTTACCAATAAGGTTGCTGAATTCAGTAGGAAGTATAACGGGCGCCGCTGTTCGCGATGAAGGGATATTAATTTTTTCGGCCTGCCGGTTTTTATGCAGGTATAGAGCCACATCAAGCATAATCAACACGTCTCTTGCACGAAAAGGTTTTACCATAAAACCATAAGGTTTTGTGGGCTTTGCCTGTTCCAGTATCTGCCTGTTGGAATTGGCGGACAAATAAACAAACGCCATATTCTTTTGGTTCAGTATTACACCAAGATCGATCCCCGTGCCTTCTCCCTGCAAAAAAATATCAACCAGTACAAGATCGGGTTTTTCTTTTTCAATTATTGACAAGGCAGCAGTTACTGATCTTGCAATAGTGCAAGTGGAGTAACCTGCATTCGTGAGTATAACATTAAGGCTCTTTGCTTCAATAAACTGGTCTTCTACTATCAGGATCTTAGCTTTCAAATCAAGACTGTTTTAGTGTATGCAATAAGTTCTTATTCTTAGCAACAAAATTACAACAGTTATATCTCGCAATCATAAAACATTCTGTTCCAACACTCTATCACACGATTATTTTCAATAATTATTGATATAACAATAATTTATTGCGGCGATAAAAATTAAAATGCTGCAAACCAATCGTATAAAATATTGGCATATTCTTCGATCGCCACAAAAGAATTTTTAATAAGCCCCGGAACGGAAAAACATAAAAGCAAACACTGTACACTTTGAACAGGAACTGCTTTAAAAGATGCAGGGGCACATAAGAAACGATACAATTAAAACAAAAACAATTATATGTCAATATATGCTGCCAGCAATGGTTTGGTATCAGTTGATGTGCTGAATGAGCTCAAAAGAAAGGAATACAAACTGGAGTTTAGGAGAGAGGCTTCCTGTATTTATTGCGATGCGCTGCAACAATGGATCTTGCCTGCAGATTTTAAGGTTGATGCGTGGTATTACTTCGGTGAAACAGCAATGCCTGATGCAGACCGTATGCTGTATGCCATCTCTGTATTGCACGGGCCAAAAGGTTTTTTAATAGATGCCTGTAATGCGTATATGGATAACATCAGCCCGGATATGCTGAAAAAATTAAAAACCGGCTTAGGGTTATAAGGGCAACAGATTATTAAACAACGAAACCATAAAACATGAAAAACTTTGAAACACCCGCCGATGCAATGCAGGACCTGCGGCAAAGAGGTTATGAAGCCGACTTTGATTTGCAGTTGGATTGCTTGTATTGCAGCAGCCTCGACCTTCGGTTATATGAAGAAGAATTTAATGTGGATGAAGTGTATCATTTTAAGGGAAGCCCAAAGGCCGGCGATAACACTGTGGTCTATGCACTCACTTCTCCCACGGGTGTAAAAGGCATTATTATAGACGGGCCTGAAACAACGATACCGGATAACAGTTGCGATATAACCAAGAGACTTCAAAACCGCCTGGCAGCGGCAGGGCTTAGCAACCCGCCTGTTGCCCGCGAAATAAATGTATAAAGCATCATCATTTTCATTTTATAAATCCAAATAAATTAGTCATGACACAACTTAACAAATCTGTAAAAGCGGAAGACGATCCCCGCATTTTTAAAGAGGTAAGAGCATTTCTTAAAGCGCTTAATTCAGGCACAGGCAAGCCCATTGAACAACTTAGCCCTGCGGCGGCACGGCAGGTATTAACTGATGCGCAAAATTCCGTTACCCCGGATTATTCAGGTATTGAAGAATCCGAAAGCACCATTACACAGGACGGGATACATGTAGATATACACATTACAAAACCCGCGGGAATTGGGCCAGACGCACCGGTGTTTATTTTCATTCATGGCGGCGGATGGGTGTTGGGAGATTATCCCACCCACAGGAGGCTGGTGAGAGACCTGGTGATAGCCAGTGGCGCCGTTGCCGTATTCCCGGATTATACGCCTTCGCCTGAAGCCCGTTATCCAACTGCTATTAATCAGATCTATGCCACGGTAAAATGGACATCTGAGCATGGTAAAGAAATTGGTGTAAATGCAAAAAATCTTGCGGTGGTGGGCAACAGCGTGGGCGGTAATATGACAGCTTCAGTGGTGCTGATGGCAAAAGAAAAGAAGGGCCCTGCTATTAAGCTGCAGGTATTATTGTGGCCTGTTACCGATGCCAATTTTGAAACCGGCTCTTACAATAAGTTGGGAGAAGGCAGGTTCCTTACAAAAAATATGATGATATGGTTCTGGGATAATTATTTACCTGATAAAGACAAACGCAAAGAAATATATGCTTCGCCCTTGCAGGCAAGCATTGAACAGTTGAAAGGCCTTCCGCCGGCCCTTATTCAAACGGCAGAAAATGATGTGCTGCGCGATGAAGGCGAAGCTTATGCCCGTAAACTGAATGAAGCCGGTGTTGAAGTAACATTCACCCGTTACGGGGGTTTAATTCATGATTACGGTTTGTTAAACCCGCTTTCATCAGTTCCTGCTGTTAAAACAGCCTTATTGCAGGCTGCATCAGTTATAAAGGCAACCCTGAGCAGTTAAGGCGTTACAGGCTTATCAACAGCAGTTAATAGCATTTACCACAAAAGTTTTTCTCAATATAAATCTTGTAAAACATAAAAAATCAAACATGAAAATTACAGTAATCGGCGGCACCGGGCTTATTGGTTCAAAACTCGTAAACCAGCTTCGCCAGCTTGGGCACACGGTTTTAGCAGCATCACCTAATTCAGGCGTAAATACTATAACAGGTGAGGGGCTTAATGAAGCACTGAAAGATGCGGATGTGGTTGTGGACGTTTCCAATTCGCCTTCATTTGAAGATGAAGCCGTAATGGATTTCTTTCAAACCTCCACATTGAATTTGCTGTCTGCGGCCACCTATGCAAACGTGAAGCATTATGTGGCTTTATCCATTGTTGGCACAGACAGGCTGCCCGGCAGCGGTTACCTGCGTGCAAAAAACAGGCAGGAAGACTTAATTAAACATGGCGGCATTCCCTACACCATTTTACGTTCTACCCAGTTTTTTGAATTTGCAGGCCGCATAGCCGAGGAGGGCACAAACGGTAATGAAGTACATATTTCAACGGGTGGCATACAGCCCATTGCTTCAGATGAAACAGTGGCTGCGCTGGCGGATATTGTTGTCAGCCAGCCATTAAACGGCATTGTTGAAGTAGGCGGGCCTGAACGCATGCCAATGTCTGAATTCATTCGCTATTATCTGGATATAACTGAAGATCCGCGCCAACTGGTTGCTGATATGCATGCACTTTATTTCGGCGTTGAACTAAATGATACTTCGCTTGTAACAGGAGATCATGCACGTCTTGGAAAAATTAAATATGAAGACTGGTTAAGCAAACAATTGATGAAGGCTTAGTTATTCCTGCCTTTCGTAACAAAGATGACGGGTGCCAGTTCGTTGAGGCGGTTGTAAGAGGCATGCACTTTCCACCCGTTCGTGCACGGGACAAACTCACGCCGGCGCGGCGTCTCCGCGAAAAACCGGTCAACTACACAACGATACGACAGGCTGATTTTTATATCACACAAATAAAAGATCATATAATGAACACCGTTTTTTCATCGCATAAAAGCAGCCCTGATTTTGAACAGAATTCATCCGAGGATATCCAGAAAAGCATCTATCCTTTCCTGCATGAAATAAACATAACAGATGGAGGTGAGTTTCTGGATGACCTTATACGAATGAATGAACAGCCACTTGGCGAAACAATGTACAGGGAGCACGCATAAGCTCTTTGGAATTGTTTTTAATCTAATTTCTTAACAACAAAAATTAATGTTATGCTTACTGTTAAACAATTAAATCCGTCAGCCACAACGGAGGCGGGTACTGCCGCCACGCTGCCACAGGATGTAAAACCCAAACTGAAAGTAAAAGGCGTAAAAAATATTGTGCTGGTTCATGGCGCATTTGCCGATGGCTCCAGTTGGGCAAAGGTTATTCCTTTACTGCAGGCAAAAGGATATAATGTAATTGCGGTGCAAAACTCGCTCACTTCACTGGAAGATGATGTGGCGGCTGCAAAAAGGGCCATCGACCTTATGGATGCGCCTATTTTGCTTGTGGCACATTCCTATGGCGGCATGGTAATTACAGAAGCCGGTAATGATCCTAAAGTAGTTGGGCTGGTGTATGTTGATGCATTAATCCCAAATGATAACCAATCGGTAGTGGATGTAATACAGCCATATCCGCCTTCCCCGGGCAATGCAGAATTTAAGCAGGATGCTGCGGGATTTTTAAGCTTATCATTTAAAGGGATTGATTCCTTTTTTGCACAGGACCTTTCTGAACAGGAAAGGAAAATATTATTTGCTACGCAAACACCATGGGCGGCGAAAGGCACAGTTACCAAAATTTCAAAAGCAGCATGGAAAAATAAACCGTCATGGTGCATTATTGGTTTAAATGACGAAACAGTGCCGCCGGCATTAACCCGGGCTGAAGCAAAAATGATCAATGCAACGGTGCTTGAATTGGAATCAAGTCATGTTCCTATGTTATCGCAGCCCGGTAAAGTGGCTGAATTCATTATGGGTGCAGCAGAAACGCTGTAATGCATTTGCATAAAATACAGATGATACACTGCTTTATTGCGCACCACACTATTGGAATGTCTTTGATCCGGACAAGGGCATTACAATAGTTATGCAATCATCAAGACTTTATATTATTGAAACAAAGCATACACATTGTTTTATTATCAATCATCCAAAAATTTATACACCACATTGTTTTTTAACAGGCACAGGCGTTAGCAGCAGCACGGACAATCACCAATCCATATTCATCAATACCGGCCACTGTCTTTTTATAACGGATGTTGAAGAAACATCCAGGTTGGCATCAGCGGTTGCAAATAACAAATCCATTTCTACTGATAAAAATTATTATACTATGATTATAGATACCATTACTGATCTTCAGAACCGCGGGTTTACAATGGACTTTAACCTGCTTGGCAACAAGTTGTTTTGCCCACAAACAAAATGTTTCATTAACAGCGACGAGTTTGACATAGTGGAAGTGTACAGCTTTGAGGATGATATGGTGAATTTAGGCGAAACGGTTTTATACGCTATTGAATGTTTTGCTTTTACCGCAAAGGGCATTTTATTAGAAACTGGACATGCTAATGCCAGTATATTATTATCAAAAATCAAAAAATTCTGGAAGTGAAATATGTGAGGTTTACAATCTTACAAAGGCTGAAAAATCTTCAAGACATTAAAGATGAATAAATTTATACCGGCTATTCCTTTTTGATGGCGGAATATTTGACTGGCTTTTCGTTATAAAATATTGCTAGCCTTATTTCTCTTAAACAAAAAATTTTTTCAATGGATTCTCCGGGTATTAAACATATAGTAGTGATTGGCGGCGGCTTTTCAGGTTTGAATTTTATTAAAACACTTGCCAATAATAAACACTATACAATCACGCTGGTTGATAAAAATAATTATAATCAATTTACACCATTGGTTTACCAGGTGGCAACAGGGTTTCTTGAACCTTCCAATATCAGTTACCCGTTCAGGAAATTTTTAAGGAAGAGAAAGAATATCCGCTTTCATTTAGGCGAACTGAAAAAAATTAGTGCAACAGAACATAAGATTTATTTGAACAATGCCACACTTGAATATGACTATCTCGTACTTGCATTCGGTTCTATATCCAACTTTTTTGGTAATGATATTTTAAAGCGCAATACAATCCCCATGAAAACTTTAACGGATGCGCTGGGCATGCGGAATACTTTATTGCAATCGCTCGAAGAAGCCTGCAATACAACAGATGAAACGCTGCGGAGAAAATTATTAACGATTGTTGTGGCAGGTGGCGGGCCCACAGGTGTTGAAGTATCGGGCATGCTGGGCGAAATGAGAAAGAATATCATTCAAAAAGATTATCCTGAGCTAAAAAATGCAACGGTGGATATTTATGTTGTTGACGGAGCGAAAGCCTTGCTCAGCCAGATGAGTAAACAGGCACAACTTGATGCAACAAAAACACTGGAAAAATTAGGTATAAAAATTATTACAAACACATTCATCAACAGCTATGAAAACGATGAAGTGAAACTATCAAGCGGCAACATCATTCAAACAAAAAATCTTATCTGGGCTGCGGGTGTAACGGGTAATATAATTGAAGGCATTCCGGTATCTGCTTATGGTCGTGGTAAAAGAATAATGGTGGATGAATATAATCGCGTAGCACAACTGGATGATGTGTATGCTGTTGGTGATAATTGTTTGCTGACGGGAGATACAAAATTCCCGGAAGGGCATGCACAGTTAGCGCAGCCTGCTATTCAGCAGGGCACGCATCTTGCAAAAAATTTTAAAGCGATAGCAAAGGGAAAAGCGCCACAGCCTTTTGCTTATCACGACAAAGGTGTGATGGCAATCATAGGCAAGAACCGTGCGGTAGTTGACCTTGAAAAACCAAAAATGCATGTAGGCGGTTTTCCCGCATTATTAATATGGCTGTTTATACATATCGCTTCTCTAATTGCATTTGATAATAGATTAAAGACTTTATACAACTGGATTATTGGGTACTTTACAAAAGATCAATCGTTAAGAATGGTTATAAAAACGAATGATAAAGTGCAGAGCTGAATATACCTCCGCCATAAATGCACGGTAAGTCTCGCCGTTCTCATCTATTTGCATTAAAAGAACAGTTCATGAATTTATCAGCTGCAGAAAGGGCTAAGCTGATTAAGTTTTTGAATAGTCTTTGATTTCATCCGGAACTTTCTTGTACGGTTATTGCATCACAATTCATTACTTTAACCGTCGGTGCTTAAATGGCTTCTGTAAGTTTCCCTGTTATTTAAATTTTATACTGTATCGAAATATTGCGATGATTGGCACTAATAATCTTCTATAATATTAATTGGCATCTTAACGCTTTTCGTTAATCCATTCAGGGACATTTTTAAATATTGACTGTTTCATTATTGATTCTTGAATATGGCTTACCAAGATGGATGGTGGAGATTTTTATTGGTTAATTACGATATATCATTCATAACAGATGATTTTCTCACAACCAATTTTGTATTAAGTGATAAATAGGCCGGGGTTGATTTACCGATGTGTCCGTTTAATTTATCAATTAATAACTGCATTGCTTTTCTGCCCATTTCAGCCACTGGCTGTTCTACGGTTGTCAAGGCAGGTTCAATAATAGCTGCAATGGGATCGTTACTAAAACCAACTACACCCAAATCTTCCGGGATATCAATGCCTTTATTTTTAGCCACAAGCATTAACTGGATAGCGGCAGGATCATTTACACAAAAAACAGCGTCCGGCGGTGTTGTTAGTTCCAATAATTGCTTCGCACTTTTTATAGCGGCCTGTTTTGAAAGATCGCAGCTTGTAATCAATTCATCTAATATTGGAAGTTTGTGTTTCTTTAAAGCGTCTTTATAACCGTTTAAACGGTTATGGCTTAACCGCAGATTGGCAGGGCCACCTATATGTGCAATGCGCCTGTACCCGCTTTTTATAAGATGTTCCGTTGCTTTAAAAGCTCCATTATAGTCATTCACCAAAACCTTGGGCACATTCATTTCATCGCAAACCCTGTTAAAGAAAACAACAGGAATGCCGTGTCTTTCAAACCGTTTGTAATGATCAAAGTTTTTTGTTTCGCGTGTCATGGATATCAGCACGCCATCCACCCTGTTGGCTATTAAAACATTGGCATTGGAAACCTCTGTTTCATATGACTCCTGCGATTGACAAATAATAACATTATAGCCGGCCGCTGATGCAATCTGCTGCGCGCCGATAATAACCGTTGGAAAGAAATAAGTAAGAAATTCAGGTACGATAATACCTATGGTATTGGTTTTGTTTTGTACAAGGCTTTTAGCAAGCAGGTTAGGCTGGTAGTCTAATTCTTTTGCCATTTGCAGTACTGCCCGACGGGTTTGCTCATTAATATCGCTATGTTCATGTAATGCCCTTGACACCGTTGACTTGGAAACATTCAATGCCTTAGCGATATCCGCTATGGTTGCTATATGCCTCTTATGGTTGTTATCCAATAAATCTTTCTTATCTGTATCATGTATGGTGAAATAAATATTACACTCTTTACAGTAATACCGCTGCTTACCCCTGAGCTTTCCGGATTTTGAAATGGCATGCACCATATTGCACTTAACACATCGTATCATCAGCATTAAAATTCGTTAGACCGATCAATCATAGCTGCTAAACGGGATAAAAATAATGATTTGCCCGACAGGCCTGCAACGATATTTTGCCGGTACATTTTTCTTTGGTTTAAATTTTTTCTAATAATCGTAGCTACCGGTTTCGTTTGCGGTATCGTTACCGGTATATCCTGTTGACTAAAACGGGTACAAAACTGTTGTTCAAATCCCGCTGCTTCTATTTTTGCCCGCGTTATTCAATACTGCTTATTTAACAAAAAAGACGATTGCATATATGAAAACTTTACTGTCATTTAAAGCGCTGTTATCTTTAACATTCGTAGTACTATTTCTTTGCAGCCTGTCTGTAAGCCCGGTTGCTGCGCAGCATATTTTAGCGAAAGTTTCCGGTAAGGTTTTAAGCGACAGCGGTGTTGCTTTGGAAGGCGTTACGGTTACAGTTAAAAACATAGCCAGAGCCACAGCTACCGACGCTTCCGGCTCATTTACGTTAACCAATGTAAGTGACAATGCTGTGTTGAGCTTTTCTTACCAGGGTTATGAACAACAGGAGGTAAGGCTTGATGGCAAAACCACTGTAGCTGTTACACTTGTTACCACTGTTAAAAATCTATCAGATGTGGTAGTGGTTGGTTACGGAACGCAGCGAAAGTCTGCCACCACAGGTTCTATCGCTTCTGTTAAGGCGGATGAAATAACCCAAACACCAGTTGCCAATATTGCGCAGGGCCTTGCTGCAAGGGCTTCCGGCGTGCAGATCACTCAAAACAGCGCCGCGCCTGGTGGTAACATCAGTGTAAGAATAAGAGGTACCAACTCTATTAATGGTTCCTCCGAACCCTTGTATATAATTGATGGTATACAGATCACGAACTCCGGTGGCGTTAATGATGTAAGCCCTTTATCCACTATTAATCCAAGCGATATTGAATCTGTTGAAATTTTGAAAGACGCATCTTCAACGGCTATTTACGGTGCAAGGGCCGCTAATGGCGTGGTGCTGATTACTACAAAAAGAGGCAAAAGAGGGGTAAGCCGTGTTCAGCTTGAAACATACCAGGGCATACAAAATATTACCAAAACGCTTGCTATGATGAATGCGGCAGAATTTGCTGATCTTGAAAATGACATATATAAGAGTGAGATTTATCCTGACCCCAAATCATTGGGCAATGGCACCGACTGGCAGGATATCATATACCGGCAGGCGGGTATGCAGAATTATCAGGCTTCTGTAAGCGGGGGTTCTGAAAAAACGAACTTCTCTTTATCTGCGAACTATTTTGACCAGGACGGCATCGTCATCAATTCCAATTTTAAACGTTATTCATTGAGAGCCACACTGGATCATACTATCAGTAACCGTTTTAAAGTGGGAGCCAGTATGCTTACAAGTTACAGTATCAATAACAAGATCCCCACAGGTTTGAGTTCAATGGACGGCTCGCTTGTTACACAAGGCATAGTAGGCGCCACACTGGGAGCGCCGCCAACATTGGTTCCATATACGGAAGATGGCAAAATATACCCTTTTGCCGACCAGTTTAACGGCCGTTACAGGGAAATATCAAATCCGTTGGGACTGGCAGAAATACTCAACAGGAATGCTATTCGCAGAACATTGGCCAATGTATATTTTAATGCAAAAATCATTAATGGGTTAACGTATAATGCTTCGTTTAATGCAGATATAGGTTCTACCTTAACGGATTATTATTCTCCTTTATACATATTGGCGAAAGTGGAAGTGAACCCCAATTCCGGTTCAGGCAGCAAGGCCAACGCCAACACATTATCATGGCTGCATGAAAGTGTGCTTACCTATAATAAAAATTTTGGCGACCATGCCTTTAAGTTTACCGGATTATATGCTATACAGAATGATCTTTATAATACCAATTCCATCAGTGCTTCCGGTTTTCCCAATGATGCCACTTTAAATGAAGCCTTACAGCTTGCTATCAACAGAACGGTATCTGCTTACAGGTCGAAGGAGGCGCTTAATTCTTTCATGGGCCGTATCAACTATGGATTCAAAAACAAATACCTGCTTGATATAACCGCACGTTATGACGGCGCTTCAAAATTCGGGGCCAATCATAAATGGGGTTTCTTTCCGGCTGTGGCCGGCGCATGGCGCATTATTGAAGAGGGTTTTATGAAAGACAGTAAAGTCTTCAGCGATCTTAAATTAAGGGCCACTTATGGTGTAACCGGTAATGCAGGCGCTATCTCTCCATATCAATCATTAGCGCTGGAAGGTTCCGGCAGCAATTATGAATTTGATCATGTTTATACAACAGGCATAAGCCCGACAGGCATTCCCAATGCTGATCTCCGCTGGGAAAAATCAGCGCAAACAGATATCGGTCTTGACATTGGTTTGTTTAACAGGATAAACATTGCCATGGATTATTATGATAAAACCACAAAAGATCTGTTATTTGTAAAGAACCTTCCCTTGTCTTCAGGCTATGCTTCTGTTACCGGCAATTTCGCCAGCATTCGCAATAAAGGATTTGAGTTTTCGGTGGATGCAAACATCTTGGACGGCGCATTTAAATGGAATGCAAACGCCAATCTTACGATCAACAGGAATAAGTTATTAGGCCTTGAAGGCGGTGTAGATGAATACGTGCTGAACCCATACAGCGTTTTAAAAGTAGATGAACCACTGGGAATATTTAAAACGTATGTGTTTGATGGTATTTATCAAACAGGGGATTCTGTATTGCCTGGCAGCGGTTCAAGAGTTGGCGGTGTGCGGGTAGCTGATTTAAATAGCGACGGACAGATAACTGCCGATGATCAAAAGATAACAGGTAACGCCAACCCTTCATTCATTTTCGGTTTCTCCACTAATCTCAGTTATAAAAATTTTGATCTTTCCATATTTCTGTCAGGAGTACAGGGCAATAAGATCTTTAACCTGAGCAGATACACTTTCGAAAATGGTTTGGGTGGAAGAAATGTAGTAAAGGGATTGGTGAACAGGTGGTCGGAAACCAATCCTGGTAATGAATATGCCAGCGGTTTCCAGGGGGGAAGACTACCGGTATCAAACAGGTTTGTGGAAGATGGCTCTTACATACGCATGAAGAATATAACATTAGGATACAGGCTGCCCCAGGTAAAGTTTATTAATACTGCAAGAATTTACGCAAGTGCCAATAACCTGTTCCTTATAACAAAATATTCCGGTTATGATCCTGAAGTAAACACTTTCGGCGGCTCCAATACGGTTATTGGCGTTGATAACCTGGTATACCCGGCTGCAAGAACATTTGTGTTTGGCCTGCAGGTTACTTTTTGATCATAATTCTATCGCTCAATTTAAATCATTAAAATCATGTGCTTTCATAAAAATATAAGAACAATCGCTGCTTCACTATTTGCATTCGTGGTTATCACGTCATGCAATAAACTTGAAGAAACACCCTATTCATCTATATTTACAAACAACTTTTATAAAACAGCCTCCGATGCCGAAGCCGCTATTACAGCGGTGTATGGGCCATTGGTTGACCTGTATAATACAGCGGGAACTTTTGCTTCAGATTTTAGCGCCGACCAGATTTACCCAAGACCGGTAGTAGGAAGAGATACCTATACATTATTCAGTTACGATCCCAATTATACAACTCAAAAAAGCTTTAGCCGCCAGTTTGAATCGCCGCAGCAAATATGGCAATCCTGTTATTCCGGTATTGAAAAAGCAAACTGGGTCTTGTTTAAAGTGCCAAATACGGATATGGATGCTACAAGACGTACTGAAATATTAGGCGAAGCCTATTACCTGCGTGCTTTTTACATGTGGATGCTTACAAAAAACTTCAGGGATATTGTAGTGAAAACCAGGCCAAGCACCAGCATCGATTCTGCCATTGTTGGCAAAACAGAACAGAAAGATGTATATAAACAAATTTATGCCGATCTCGACCAGGCGATTAATAATTTGAAACCCTATGCTGCCGGTGTAACCAAGGGCAGGCCGTCGAAAGAAGTGGCGATGGCTTTATATGCAAAGGCAGCTTTGTACGATGAAAACTGGGCGGCCTCACTTGAAAAAGCAAAGGGAGTTATCGGCAGCGGTGCTTATACATTAATGCCAAACGTGCTGGATGTTTATGATGTTTCAAAAGAAGATGCCGCCCGGCAGGAAAATATGTGGGCATACGAATGCGATAATACATCGCCCGGCAATTCAACGCAGATCATAAGTTTGTACGGCCCTAAAAACAGCGATGGGCCTGCGTATGCGGTTACATCTTTTGGGTCTGCATTTGCTTACCAGTCATTCTTTGATTCATTCGATCCTGCCGATAAAAGAAGGCAATTGCTTGATACATTTTATATAAACAAACTTGGCGAGGTGGTGCATCAGAAAGATGTAACACCTATTACACCGCATGGTGTAGAAGTCAAAAAATATATGGACCCTGTTTCGCCAAGCCATGGCATCAATATTCCTATTTTAAGATTAGCCGACGTGTACCTGATAGCGGCGGAAGCATCAGCAGAAGCCAATGGTGTTACGGATGAGGCATATAGTTATATAGACGTTGTACGGCACCGTGCCGGTTTACCCGGTCTTACAAAAGGGTTATCCAAAGAACAATTTAAAGATTCTGTTTTGCGTGAAAGAAGCTGGGAGCTCTTTGGGGAAGGCGACCGCTGGTACGACCTTACCAGAACAAATACTTTTATGCAGGTAATACCAAAAGCAGTAAATGATGTTTTCCCAACACGCACACCGCAGCAGCGCAATCGCTATTTTCCTATTCCGCAGGATGAAATAAATGCAAACAAATTACTCGAACAAAACCCTGAATGGCAATAATGAAATATATAATGATATTATTTTTCATGAGCGTTGTATATGCTTTACAGGCACAACAAGCTTTGTTTCTGGTAGCAGGCCAAAGCAATGCGGTAGGTATGGCTGATAGCAATGCCTCTGTTGCCACCACTGCATACGAATATTGTTACACTAATAATTCATTAAAGCCATTAAAAGATCCGGTGGGTTGCAACGAGCTGCATTTTCAAAAAGCCAATACAGGCAGCGCCTGGCCTGCATTTGCAAACGCTTACGCAAAACAAACAGGCAATAAAGTAGTCATTGTTCAGGCGGCAAGGGGTGGCAGTTCATGCAGTTACAAAGCAGAGCTGGATGATTATGGCACCTGGGATACAACGGGCCGTCTGCCTTTATTTGATAGCGCCATTATTAAAACCAACGCCGCCATCCGCCAAACAGGAATTGCTTTAAAAGGTATTATATGGAGCCAGGGAGAAAGAGATGCCAATGCTATAAATACAGGGCATTTAACAGCAGCAGTATATCAATCCACTTTGGAAAATCTTATCCTGAGATTCAGGAGAGAATTGGGTGATAATATTCCTTTTTATATTATACAAACGGGATATTATAAAGACCATGACAAACGGGGTTTTGATGAAGTGCGCAGGTGCCAGCGGGAAGTTTCAAATGAAATGAAAAACGTAATGCTTGTGTATGATGAAACGGGTTCATTTATAGAAAAAGGATTAATGAAAGACCAGATACATTACAACCAGCAGGCTTTAAATATGATTGGCAAAACCGTTGCAGAAAGAATTGTATCAGCCGGAAAAAAATAATTACTATGAGGTATATCACAATAATTTTTATTCTCTTTTTATCCATATCAACTAATGCCCAGCAGGACGATTATAGCCTGGACGGCGAATGGAAATTTGCAACAGACCCGGTTAAAGTGGGTGAACAAAGCGGTTGGTATAATGCTGATTTTAATTCATCTTCTTTTGATAATGTTACAGTGCCGCATTGTTTTTCTGTTGATCCGCGATACATGTTTTATACAGGCAAAGCATGGTATTTCAAAAAATTCACTTCTGTTGCATCATCTCAAAAAAGAACCTACTTAAAATTTGATGCGGTTTTTTATAAATGCAAAGTATGGTTGAATGGCACTATGGTTGGTGAGCATGAAGGTGGCTATACGCCATTTGAATTTGATATAACCGCGGCACAAAAAGACAGCAATGTATTAACCATTGAAGTGGATAATACGTGGGATACAACAACGATTCCTGGCGCCAAAGCGAGTGATAATTATGAAAAACCCAATGCAGCACAATGGTTTCCGTGGATCAATTATGGCGGCATTACAAGGCCGGTGCATCTTATAACACGGCCTGAAGTATATGTTCAAAATATAAAAGTTGTTACAGAACCGGATCTGGCAAAAGGTAATGCAGTAATCAGTATCAAAGCTTTTATTAAAAATACTTCGTCATCAGCGCAAAAAGTACCTATAAAACTTCTAATAAAGCATGATGATAAAACTCCGGATATTGTATTTAAACCAGTCGATATTTCTATAGGCGCAGGCGAAACGGCAATAACAGATATAACAGGCACACTTGCTGCAAAAGATGTAAAACTCTGGAACCAGGATGCGCCCAATCTTTACACAGCACAGGTTTCAACCAATTCAGATACATTGGATAAAAGATTTGGTATAAGAAAGATTGAAGTAAAAGGCACGCAATTATTACTGAATGGTGAGCCGATAAAAATGGGTGGTTGCAACAGGCCACTGGATTATCCGGGTTATGGATCGATGGATCCTAAAGAAGTCCTGGATAAAGATCTTACGCTTATTAAAAGCGGTGGCATGGAACTGTCGCGCATCAATCATTATCCCGTTACGGAATACCAGTTGGATTGGGCGGATGAACACGGCTTGCTGATAATAGAAGAAGCCGGCAACTGGCAGATGACACCAAAGCAAATGAGCGATACGATGATGCGCCGAAAGTTTCAATCACAGATGAAAGAGATGATTGAACGCGATTGGAACCATCCCTGCTTAATCGCCTACAGTGTAGGCAATGAATTCAGATCGCAAACTGAAGCAGGCCGGGCCTGGGTAAGGGATATGAAGCAGTTTGTGCGATCACTTGACAGTAGCCGTTTGATAACATTTGCCAGCATGTATGTTGCAAGACCAACCATAAGCAGCCCGGAAGAAGAAGCTTCGCAGTATTGCGATTTTGTAAGCGCCAATATTTATGGTGATCACTTCAATGCACTGGAGCGCATTCATAAATTATATCCTGATAAACCGGTTTATATAAGTGAATTCGGATGGCGGACCGATGGTGTAAAGAGCGAAGCCGAACGTGTTGCATTGCTTAAAAAAGCAATGCAGGATTTCAGAAAATGTGATTATTTGATTGGCGCATCTGTATGGACGTTCAATGATTATTTCAGCCGCTTTCCCGGCACCAATGCCAATGGCTACAGGCCCTGGGGTTTGGTTGAACCTGACCGGCAACCAAGGGGTATTTATCCTGCCTGGCAGGAAGAGTTTGCACCTGCCACAGTAGAGTTAATTAAAACGGGTTCGGGCAATGCCATAAAGGTTACGGCACGACACGATTTTCCTGCTTATACTTTAAGAAATTATCAACTGCAATGCAATGGAAAAACATATAACATCAAAACATTAAAACCGGGTGAAGAAGAAATGATTGATGTTAGTATTCCATCGCAGCAGGCAAACGTGCAGTTAATAAAACCCGGAGGTTTCGTTATTCTGCAAAAAATATTACAATAAAAATTAAATTAAGCATGAGTTGTCAGTAGTGAGTGATGAGTAGTTACTGCAGTAACTCACAGCTGGCTGCTAACTTAAATACGACATAATTCTAATTGAATGATAAAGTCTGAAAGTTTGGAAGGCAGGACGTTTCCGTTAGTTGAGATACAAGCAGACCTTGTTATTACGGGCGGCGGATTATCGGGTATATGTGCTGCGATTACTGCCGCACGGCAAGGGTTGAAAGTTGTGCTGGTGCAGGACCGGAGTGTGCTTGGCGGTAATGCCAGCAGCGAAATACGTTTATGGATATTAGGTGCCACATCACACATGGGCAATAATAACCGCTGGGCAAGAGAAGGTGGTGTGGTGGATGAAATACTGGTTGAAAATATGTACCGCAATCCCGAAGGCAACCCGTTGATACTCGATACGATTTTGTTGGATAAAGTTGCAAGCGAGCCGAACATAACCTTGCTGCTGAATACCACGGTGTATAGCCTGAATAAAAAGCAACCTGATGTTATAGAAAGTCTCTGTGCTTACTGCAGCCAGGACCAGAAAGAATATTTATTAAAAGCGCCTTTGTTTATGGATGCTTCCGGCGATGGTGTGGTGGGTTTTCTTTCAGGTGCCGCATTTCGTATGGGTGCAGAAAGCCAGGATGAATTCGGCGAACGTTTTGCGCCGTCAGAAGATTATGGAGAACTGCTGGGCCATTCTTTGTATTTCTATTCAAAAGATACCGGCAAGCCGGTAAAATTTGTACCACCTTCATTTGCCTTGGATGATATAACCAAAATTCCAAAATTCAGGAGTTTTAATTCGCATGAATACGGTTGCAAGCTTTGGTGGATTGAATATGGCGGCCGGATGGATACGGTGCACGATACTGAAAAAATAAAATGGGAATTATGGAAGATAGTGTATGGCGTTTGGAATCATATAAAGAACTCCGGCCAATTTCCTGAAGCGGATACGTTAACGCTTGAATGGGTAGGTATGATTCCCGGCAAACGGGAAAGTCGCCGTTTTGAAGGTGATTATATTTTAAAGCAGCAGGACATTGTTGAACAACGTTCGCATACCGATGCCATTGCTTTTGGTGGCTGGAGTATCGACCTGCATCCTGCCGATGGCATCTATTCAAGTGAACCGGGTTGCAACCAGTGGCACAGCAAAGGCATTTATCAGATACCGTATCGCTGTTTGTATTCCAGGAATATAAAGAATTTATTTCTCGCAGGCAGGATTATCAGTGCCTCGCATGTGGCCTTTGGTTCATCAAGGGTTATGGCTACAAGTGCATACATTTCACAGGCTTCGTCGATGGCCGCTGTGTTGTGCAAAGAATATAATTGCCTACCTGTTGACATTTTTAATAATGGGTATATACATGAACTGCAGCAACGTTTATTGAAAGCTGGCCAGCATATACCGGGCATTAAGTTGCATGATGATAATGATCTTGTAATGCAGGCTGAAATAAGCGCCAGCAGTGAGTTGCAGCTTCAGGAAATTGAAGAAACACATTTATTGCAAACGCTTGATTTAAGCGTTGCACAAATGTTGCCTGTTGAAAAAGGCAATATTCCTGTTATTAATTTTCATGTTTATGCTAATGAAGCGACCACATTAAAAGCTGAATTAAGATTATGTTCAAGAACAGGAAGTTTTACACCTGACCTTTCCATCGCTTCATTTGAAATACCATTAAAACCAGGAAGGAATTGTGTACAACTGCAAAGTGATTATCAAATAACAGAAGCGCAGTATCTATTTGTAATGCTGCATAAAAATCCTGCTGTAAAACTATCCCGTTCCTATAAACGCATTACCGGTATCTTAACTGTATTTAATACCATTAATCCCGACGTTTCCAATTATGGAAAACAGGAGCCGCCCGATTTTATAGGCATGGATAGCTTTGAATTCTGGTGTCCTCAAAGAAGGCCGCAGGGGCATAACCTTTCGTTTAAATTAAGCAGGCCTTTGTTAGCATTTGATGTTGAAAATATACGCAATGGGATTGGCAGGCCCGTAAATGCACCCAATGCATGGGTGGCAGATTTTAACGATGCACAACCAACATTAACATTGCAATGGCCATCAGCCAAAAAAATAAAAAGCGTTATGTTGGTATTTGATACAGATTTTGATCACCCGGCAGAATCTGTGCTAATGACGCACCCGGAAAATGTAATGCCTTTT
Organism: Parafilimonas sp.; assembly: GCF_051953455.1. Classification (NCBI taxonomy): domain Bacteria; kingdom Pseudomonadati; phylum Bacteroidota; class Chitinophagia; order Chitinophagales; family Chitinophagaceae; genus Parafilimonas; species Parafilimonas sp. The sequence continues at coordinate 83,125 of NZ_JBQCIT010000047.1, forward strand.
TGTGTAAGAAATTACCGGTTGTATGATGATAAGATGAACCTTGTGTACCGTAAAAAAGATAACCATCAAAGCCGTAATGAAATAATATTTGATGAAGCTGTTATCACTTCAAAACTTGTGATAGAATGTGACCATCCTTCGGCCAATACACCTGCCGCAATATTTGAAATAAGATGTTACGAATAAAAGGAAAATAGTATGAAGAAAACTGTTTTGATTACACTGTTATTTTTAAGCATAAAATCATTTGCACAAAATCAACTTACGCTTTCAGGTAAACAAATCCGTGTTGAATGGAATAAGTCAGCCAACGGATGGCGGATAAGCAAAGTAAGTTTTTTGAAGAACGGTTCATGGCTTGAACTCAAACATCCTTCAGGAGAATACACGTTGCTGTTTGATGAACAAAAACCACCGGAACAACCTGATACGGTTTTTAACGACATCAATGGAAAAGCCTGGCCTGATACATTATACCATTACCAGATTACCCGCTGGAAGCAAGCCACTTCTCCTGTTGATTTAAATACCGCAGGCAAAGCTTATTATTTTTATCCTTCATCTGCCACACAAACAAACAACAGTATAATATTTACTAGTGAAACACCTGTGGCCACAGTTATTACAACATGGCGCATAGATGAAAAGTATAGTGGTGATATTATTGTTCAGCAAAAACTAAAAAGCAAACAAAATGGCTATTACTCACTGGCCAGTCCTTCCATAATAACCGTTGATTCATTTGATGTTAAATGGGCCACCGTTCCCGGATATTTCCAGGGTAAAGCATTTGAAACAAATGGTGTGTTAAGTTATGGTTACGGGCAGGGTATTCCAACGTTGCCGGTTATTTACCGCGAACGTTGTGCAAGTACTTTAGCGCCCATTATCAGTACAAAACAACATATTTCTTTTTGTGTTGCACCCCAGCCCGGCCTTGCAAGAGATCCCTGGGAATATGATAAAAGCACGCATTCCAACTGGTTTGTTGGGTTGTCGCACATGAACAGGAAAGCCATGCTGGCTCCAACGCTATATTATCCTGTGTTGGGAGAGCAACATTCCCAGCTTGCTGCCAACGATACAATTGGTTATACATTCCGGTATAGCTTCAGCAATAAAGAATGGTATGATCTGCTTGCGCATATTGTAAATGATGTGTATGATTTTAATAAAACACTTGCTTTAAGACATAACAAACAATCTCTGGTAAGCAGGGTAGAACACATGCATGAATATGTAAAAGACAGGAAAACTTCTTTGTGGAATATTGAAGCATATAAAGGGATGAAAATTGGCGGCCAGTCTTATCTTGGCGGCGTTGTTGGTTCAAACAAAGATGCGATTAAAAACTCTGATTACGGAGCCATGTGGATGCTGGCACATACAACCAATGATAAATTTTTATTGGATAGTGTGTTGCCTTATGCTTTAAACTTTAAACTGGCGCAACAGGCCGATACCGGGTTTTTTAAAGGCGCTGCTATCGGGCAGTATTATCTTGCCAACAGCAAGCATTTTACAGAAGAATGGGGCGAGTTTGTTGAACCCATCAGCCTTACCTATTATATTATGCTTGACATGGGCAATATTCTTTTGTTTGAACCCGGCAATACAGCATTAAAAGAAAAACTCAGGTTGGGCGCAGACCTGTTATTGAAGTGGCAAAAGCCTGATGGCAGTTGGGAAGTAGCTTATGATAAATTCACGCATCAACCTTTGTTTACTGATTTGAAAGATCTTCGCCCCACGTTCTATGGTTTGTTAGTTGCCTATCGTATTTTGAAAGATAAAAAATATTTGGATGCGGCTGTAAAAGGCGCCGACTGGTATGCCGGCAATGGTGTTGATAAAGGTTGTTTTATCGGTGTATGCGGCGATGCCCGTTATGCTCCTGATTTTGCTACCGGTCAAACAGCGCAGGCCTACATGGATTTGTTTGATATCACCAAAAAAGAGCAATATAAAAATGTGGCAATTAAAGCAGCGAAGATTTATCTCAATTCAATTTATACGCACCCGGTAGCCAATGAAAAAGATAAGATAGTGAATGGCACTTCAAGAAAAGACTGGCAAATATCCCAATCAGGATTAAGCTTTGAACATGGTGGTATTTTGGGTTCAGCCAACGGTGCAGGCCCCATAATGTTATGCAGCCATGCCGGCATGTTTGTGCGCATGTTTGAATTAACGAAGGACAGTTTGTTTATTGAAATGGCAAGGGCTGCAGCCATAGGTAGAGATGCATTTGTTGATAGTGCTACCAGCGTGGCATCGTATTACTGGACGGCAATGAACAAAGGCGCCGGGCCTTACCCGCATCATGCCTGGTGGCAGATAGGATGGATAACCGATTATCTTTTATCGGAAGCGCAAATGCGTTCAGCTGATAACATTGTTTTTCCAAGAGGGTTTGTAACGCCAAAAGTGGGGCCGCATGAATCCTATGGTTTTGCACCGGGAAAAATTTATGGCCATTCCGCTATGCTTATAAACCGTACCGGGCTTATAACCTGCAGTAATCCTGATGTTGAATATATCCTTGCCAAAAGCACCGATAATAAAAGTCTTTTTGTAATTATAATGAATGATACGAATGAACCAATCACGGCAGGCATCCGTGTAAATGCAGACATGCTGCAAAAGGAAATTTCTTTTACTGATAAAAGCGTATCGGATCTTATATCAAATTCAAAACAAAATTTCAGCAACAACCAGCAGGTGCACCTTAAACCATATGGGTTGCAGGTGTATCAATTTCAATAAACAACAGGAGCATACATGAATCAGCTTGATTTTATAGTAATGGCAGTTTTTGCCTTGTTGATACTGGGCATTGGAATGATGTTTACGAAAGTGGGCAGTAAAAATTCTGCTGCTTTTTTTGAAGCCGGCGGCTCCACGCCCTGGTGGATCAACAGTATTTCTTTATTCATCAGTTATTTTTCTGCCGGCACATTTGTGGTATGGGGTTCTATAGCGTATAAGAGCGGTTTTGTAGCCAACGGTATTCAGTTAACCATGGTATTTGGCGGCATGCTCGTAGCCTTGTTTGTTGCCGCCAAATGGAAAAGAACTGGAGCGGTAACGGCTGCCGAATATATTGGTAAAAGGCTTGGAAAAAAAACCTTGCAATTTTTTACCGTGCTTATCATGTTGCATGGTTTATTTACAACAGCGTCAGTTTTATATCCTGTTGGTAAAATGGTGAATGTGGCTACAGGCTTGTCTTTAAATGCAAGCATTCTTATTATCAGTGTTATCATTATTCTTTATACTTCAGCAGGCGGGTTATGGGCTGTATTGGTTACCGATGTGGTGCAGTTTGTAATTCTTACAGCCGCTGTAATGATTGTAATACCCATGGCATTTAAAGAAGTGGGCGGTGCCTCAACGTTTGTTGATAAAGCACCGGCTGATTTTTTTAAATTCTTCAATTCAGAATATTCATTTGGATTCTTTCTTGCCTTTCTCGCTTATCAAACCGTATATATAGGTGGCAACTGGGCCTACGTGCAGCGTTATACAAGTGTATCGAATGAAAGAAATTCAAAGAAAGTAGCGTGGCTTTTTACGTTGCTTTATTTTATAAGCCCGTTTATATGGATGTTGCCGCCTATGTTATATCGCGTCATCAATCCAAACTTAACAGGCCTCCAGCCCGAAGGTGCTTATATGATGATATGCCAGCAGGTTTTACCGGCGGGTTTAATAGGCCTTGTTTTATCTGGAATGATATCTGCCAGTGCCAGCAAAGCCAACACAACCATTAATATGATGGCGATTGTATTTGCGCATGATGTTTATAAAAAGATGATACGCCCAGCTGCCACTGAAAAAGAATTAATATTTGCAGCCAGGGCTTTTACCGTCGCCTTTGGCGTAATTACAGTTGTAATAGCTATGCTGGTGCCGCTTATTGGCGGCATTGTTGAAATGGTTTTAAGTACCGCATCCATTGCGGGCGGTGCTTTGTTTGCCCCCATCATCTGGACCTTATATTCTAAACGGCAAACAGCCATATCAGTTGTTACAGCATCACTGGCAGGTTTAATTATCAGTTTGGTATTAAAGCTTTTCAGTGTTGAATTGTTAGGATTTAAAGTTGATCGTTTTTGGGAAACCACACTGGGCGTTGGAATACCAATTCTCGTGTTGTTATTATGGGAAATATATTATGCCATTACTAATAAAGTATCAGCCCTTGCCAATGTTTTTGCACAAGTGCAGCAGCATACAGCAGCACAGGAAACTGATGCTAAGGCACAGAACCGTTTTGGTATAAAAGTGATAGCCACAGCCGTAGCTATTGTCGGTAGTGGAATTGCCGTGCTCGGTGCATTCGCAGAACAGGGTGGCACAGCACTTATTGTAGGTATTATTATCCTGGTCGCTGCTTTACCCCTATGGCGGTTAAGTAACTGAAAATAATAAAGGAAGGTGCGCTGCGATCTAACTGCAGAAAAATGAGTAATGCCAAATGCTTATCGCATAGAATATGCCTATACGGTTGCTGAGATAGTGCGGTGGGTTTTGCCGATATTTATTATTGATTTTTCCCGTGAATACCGAATTTATACATGACCGCCTACGCGTTCTGCTAAGTCTTGACAAGCAGTTCCTTCACCTTATAACCTTTTAGCTGCGTTTGCAAACCGAGATAGGCATTTTTCAGAGACGCTGCTGTTATCAGTTCATTTGCATCGAGCAGTTTCCTGTATTGGTCTTTAATACCAAAGCGGATATTTTCCAGGTGGTTGTTGATAGATTTAACTGCGATGCCGGTTCCTTTTACCATTCCCTTATCCCGGTTCCAGTGGCTGGCCTCGATCTGTTCTTTGGTAGAAAATTCTTTTTCTTCCCCGTCAACAGTGATGCGTGCATAGGTATCTGCTCTTTTGCTATCGTTCTTGCATTTCCTGACAAGGAAGCTAACACCGAAGGTTTGTGTTTCCATACAAAATTGTTTTAAATGGTTTTGAAATGATTTGAATTCCTTCTTCACTTTTTCCGTAGTCCGAACATTCGAATCCTTTTCGAATCCACTCCAAAGCGTCAAAAAGATGACGTAATTGTATGGATAACAATGAATTGTGGGTTTTTTGGTGAGTAACCAGGCATGTGCCTGAGTTCACTCACCTGAATATTGCCTTTTTCTGAAATGATTTGACAGGAAGAAAATAAAAAATCCTTGTAATTCAATTGATCTTACAAGGATTGATGCAATTTGAAATGCTATTTCGTCGGGAGGACAGGATTCGAACCTGCGACCCCCTGGTCCCAAACCAGGTATTCTACCGGGCTGAACTACCTCCCGAATCCATTCCGGATGAATTATTCTTCCGAAAGGGCTGCAAAAGTAAGGGTTTGGGATATATCACCCAACTGATTTAAAAAATTATGCATTTACACAGGTTTGTTTTTGTGTGCCAAGCTGTTCTATGGAAAGTTCCACCACATCGCCCTCTTTTAAGTATTGTGGTTCTTTCATGCCGAGCGCTACGCCGGGAGGTGTTCCAGTTAAAATAATATCGCCGGCTTCAAGCGTCATGAATTGCGAAAGATAATGCACCACATAGTAAACATTGAATATCATTTTAGATGAATTGCCATTTTGCATCTGCACGCCATTTACACTTAGTTTCATCCATAAGTTTTGCGGGTCTTTTATTTCATCGGCTGTTAATAAATAAGGCCCCAATGGACTGAAGTTATCACAGGATTTTCCTTTAGTCCATTGCCCGCCGCGTTCTATCTGGAACTCTCTTTCTGATACATCGTTTACAACCGCATAACCGGCGATGTAATCTTTGGCAGCATCAGCACTTTCAAGGTAGCGGGCTTCTTTTTTTATAATTACCGCTAACTCTACTTCCCAATCCGTTTTTTTACTATTTCTTGGTATGAGAATATTATCATAAGGGCCTACAACCGTATTGGCGGCTTTCATAAATACAATCGGTTCTTTAGGTATGGCAGCACCCGTTTCTTCAGCGTGGTCTGAATAATTGAGGCCGATACAAATCGCTTTTCCCGGTCTTGCAACAGGCGCAGCCCAGCGTTCATGCTCATTAACAACAGGTAATAAAGAAATATCTTCAATGGCTTTTAATTTTTCAAGACCGCCCTGTTCAAAGAATTCATTATTCCAATCTTTAAATAGATGCGAAGTATCGCGGCGGATGTTCTTATCATCAATAATACCTGGTTTTTCATTTCCCTTGCTGCCAAAGCGTATTAATTTCATTATGTATGATTTTATTTTTTGTTTGTATGATCGGTTTACTGCCTGTCTAAGCTTTAAATTTTTTGGATAGCGTTCCTTTTATACCGGTATTTTTTACAACGAATAATTTACCCGCATGTGGCTGTTGCTGTAAAGCTTCCTTGCTCATGTCTTTACTGGCTGTGGTAATGTAAAGATCCGTAAGATCTGTGCCGCCAAATGTACAGCAGGTTACATTGGCAACAGGTAAGTCTATCTGTTGAATCAAATCGCCTGTGCCGGGATTATACCTTGCTACGCGCCAGCCATCATAAAATGCAACCCACAACATACCTTCTTCATCAATGGTCATTCCATCAGCAAAACCTTTTTCGTGTGTAAGATCAACAACTACCCTTTGGTTATTGATGCTGCCGGTTTCCAAATCAAAATCAAACGCAAATATATAATTGGTAGGTGTGTTAATATAATAGAGAATAGTATTATCATCATTCCACGCAAGACCATTTGAAATGGATACATGCTCTAATTTTTTGTGTATGGAAAAATCAGTATCAAACATGTAAAGATTACCCATGTTTTCTTCTTCGGTTTTAGACATGCTGCCTGCCCAAAACCTGCCTGCCGCATCAGCTTTGCCATCGTTGAAACGGTTATTCAAACCTTCTTCAGGGTTGATGATATGCTTCACTTCTTTCTTTTCAATATCAATAAAACCAATGCCGTTTTCAAGGCCCGCAATAAAACCGCCCTGTTCACGCGGTGCAATGCAGCCAATCATTTCACCTGCTGTAAATATTGAATGTTGTTTGGTATTTGTATTAAACTGGTGAATTTCTCCTTTTAAAATATCAAGCCACAATATGCTGTTGGATGCAGCATCCCAAACGGGCCCTTCGCCTAATTTGCAAATATGATCCAATACTATTTCGGGCTGCAATGCATTATCCATAATTTTTAATTTGAACAAATATAATCTTCATGCAACCTTTTTGTCCATGCCGGAATTGCTGAACAATATATTTACTGATAACTATAAGAAATATTCAACATTCCTTTAAACCCAAAGGAATATTTAAGGCAAGCCCGCCTTCCGCTGTTTCTTTATATTTTGAATTCATGTCAATGGCGGTGTCCCACATAGTTTTTATTACTTTATCTAAACTAACCGTCGCATAATCTGGTGAACTCTGCAATGCGAGTTGTGATGCTGTAATGGCTTTGATAGCACCCATTGTATTGCGTTCTATACAAGGCACCTGCACCAACCCGCCAATGGGATCGCAGGTTAAGCCAAGATGATGTTCCATAGCAATTTCAGCAGCCATTAAAGCCTGCCGCTGTGTGCCGCCCAGGCTTTCTGTTAGCGCTGCTGCCGCCATGGAAGATGATACGCCTATCTCCGCCTGGCATCCGCCCATAGCAGCCGATATAGTGGCTTCTTTTTTAAATATGCTGCCTACTTCAGAAGCTGTTAAAAGAAAACGTATGATCTTATCCTCATCATCGCCATTGCAAAACGTAATGAAGTATTGCAGCACGGCAGGAATTACACCGGCTGCGCCATTCGTCGGCGCTGTAACAACCCTGCCAAACGATGCATTCTCTTCGTTCACAGCGAGTGCAAAACAACCTACCCAGTCTAAAATATAACTGAATGCATTACCGCCATTCCTTATAACACTCGTCCAGGAAGCGTGATCGTTATAATCATTTTGTTTGATGAGTTTTTTATTAAGATCAAACGCCCTGCGGCGTACATGCAGGCCGCCCGGTAATTCTCCATTGGTATGGCAGCCGCGATACATGCATTCCTTCATGGTTTGCCATATATGTAATACGCCTTGTTTTGTTTCTGCTTCACTGCGCCATGCGTTTTCATTTTCCATTACTACTTCGTTAATAGATAAACCTGTTTTCATGCACCAGTGCAAAAGGTCTGCGGCGGTATTTATGGGGAAAGGAAGATCAATTTTTAGTGCGCTTTTAGTATTCTCATTTTCTTTAACAACAAAACCGCCGCCTATCGAATAAAATGTCTCGCTTATTTGTATATCATTATCGCAGTCTGCTAAAAAAGTTAAACCATTGGGATGAAAAGGCAGCGTTTCATTTAGTAAGAAAACAACATTTGCCTGCACTTCTTTTTCACCATTTAAAACAAGCTTTTTTTCAGCAGTAATACGTTCAAATTTTGATGCAATGGAATTTACATCAATCGTCACAGGGTCTTCGCCACATAAGCCCATCAACACCGCAATATCAGTTCCATGGCCTCTGCCCGTTTTGGCAAGCGAGCCATATAATAATACAGTAACAGATTTTGTTTGAAATAATATATTTTTTTCTGCAAGTGTTTTTATAAACCTTAATGCAGCACGCCACGGCCCCAGTGTGTGTGAGCTTGAAGGGCCCACGCCAATTTTAAACATGTCAAAAACTGAAATAGATTCATGTGGCATATATGCAAATTAAACAGCAGCGTTTTATTTATATCAAATAAAATTTTTTTCAAACCCCTTACAACCTTTTTAACTTTTTTACAGTCAAGCTCGCATACAATATCTGATTAACAAACGTTTTAAATTAAAGACAAAAAATTATGAAAAGAATCTTTGTAAATGTAGCGGTAGCTTTTGGCATTTTAACTTTTGCTTCATGTTTAAAAGATAATGATGGTACAACAAATCCCACACAGGGCGCGTTAATGGTTGCTAACCTAACTCCGGATGCAACAGGAGTTAATGTTACTTTAAATTCAAAAGGTTATGTTAGCAATCTTGGTTACGGGGTTTACACACCTTATTATCTTCAGAATGCTGGCACTTATGATGTAGGCGTTGCATCGGGTTCAACTACTATCTCAGATTCAATAAAACTTGAACCAAATAAGTATTATAGTTATTTTATAATTGATACACTGGCAAGCCTTAAATATGCTTTTGTTGAGGATAAGCTTGTAGCTCCTTCTTCAGATTCCGTATATGTTAGGTTTCTGAATTTTTCTCCTAACTCAGGCGTAGTTAATTTCCGCGATTCTGCTACGCATAATTATTTTTCGAAATCAAGAACTTTCAACGATCAGAAAACAACAGCTTCTTATGCTGATTTTACGAAAATGCGGGCAGCAATACTTACTTTCCAAATTGTAGGAAGCGATAGTGCTGTATTAGCCAGCAAGAAAGATACACTGGCGGGCGGGCACATTTATACAATAATGGCTAAAGGAAAAGCAAACGGAACAGGTGCACAGGCACTGGGAATAGGAAAAATTCAGAATTATTAAAACGGGTTTATTTTTTGAAAACCGTCTTTACCTAAGACGGTTTTTTTATTGCTGTTATGCATCAACATAGTTTTGCTAACATTGCAGCATGACGGTTGATTACATCATTATCGGACAAGGCATCTGCGGCACATGGCTTGGTTATTATTTATTGAAAGAAAACAAAAGCCTTATTGTTTTTGATAACAATCATTTGCAAAGTGCAAGTAATGCTGCAGGCGGATTAATCAACCCCGTTACAGGCAGGAGAGTGGTTACCACCTGGATGGCGGAAACATTATTACCATTTGTTTGGAAGGAATACAATGCTTTGGGAGAAACTTTAAACATACAAGGTATTCATCAAAAAAATATCCTGGTGTTCCCATCTGCAACGGATTTACAACAGGCTTTTTTGGAAAGAATAAAGCAGCAGAATAGTTTTATACAATCACCATCTGTTGCAAGAGACACTTTGCATGCCACATTTAATTTTCCCTTTGATGTATTTGAAATAAATCCCTGTTATGTAATAAAAATGCAGCCCTTGCTGCAATCTTTTCGTGCATACCTTACAGGAAAAAATATTTTAAAAGAAGCGGTTTTTAATGAAGATGAATTGATCATAAACAAAGATTGCATTGAATACAAGGGCATAAAAGCAGGCAAAATTATTTATGCTGATGGCATGCATGCCTCGCAAAGCAGGTATTGGAAAAACCTGCCTTTTGTGCAGAATAAAGGCCAGGCATTAATGATGCATATTGAAGGTTTGGATACATCTTATATTTATAAATTCGGCCATCTTACATTAATTGCTTTGGAAGAAAACAGATGGTGGGTTGGCAGCAGCAACGAGCTTGAATTTGCAACAACAGCACCAACGGATGATTTTAAAACAAGAACCATTGCATCTTTAAAATCAATATTAAAAAAAGATTTTAGCATAATAGATCATTGGTCTGCATTAAGGCCTGCAACAGTTGAGCGCAGGCCATTCGTGGGGTTTCATCCTCAATATAAAAATATTGGTATTTTAAACGGCATGGGTTCAAAAGGATGTTCACTTGCACCGTGGTTTGCAAAACAGCTTGTACAAAATATGTTATATGATGAACCGCTGGATCCTTTGGCCGATGTAAGCCGTTTTGCCAAAGTATTAGCGCGATAAAGCATAAAAAAACCGCATATTTTTTTGCGGTTTTTTATTGAAAGAATGCTTATAACTTAAGCATCCCAAATTTCATCTTTGCCTTCGAGCCAGAGCTTAACGGATTCAGTTGTGACAGATTTTGGCCTTTCCAGCGGGAAGCCTAAAGCCCTGTCCCAGCATAAACTTGCCAATACGCCCAAAGCGCGGCTCACTGCAAATAATACGGTATAAAACTCGTATTCAACAAGGCCATAATGCACAAGCAATGCGCCGCTGTGCGCATCCACATTTGGCCAGGGGTTTTTTACTTTTCCAAGGCTTTGGAGAATGGGCGGCACCGTTTCATAAATATTCCAAACAGTTTGTACAAGCGGGTCATCGGGCATGTGTCTTTTACCAAATTCCATTTGCGCTATAAAGCGGGGATCGGTTTTGCGCAACACGGCATGTCCATAACCGGGAACCACCTTGCCTTCTTTCAATGTTTTCCTTACATATTTTTCGATCTGTTCTTTGGTGGGCGATTTTGTATTGAGCTCTTCCTGCATTTCAAATATCCACTTTATAACTTCCTGGTTAGCCAAACCGTGAAGGGGACCTGCGAGGCCATTCATGCCTGCAGCATAAGATAAATATGGATCGCTTAATGCAGAACCCACAAGATGCGTTGTGTGTGCAGAAACATTGCCCCCTTCATGGTCGGAATGTATGGTCATATATAAACGCATCAATGCTTTAAAGCTATCCCTTGTATAACCGAGCATGTGCGCCAGGTTTCCGGCCCAGTCCAGTAAACCATTTGGGTTAATATGTTCGTTGTTTTTATACTTCCGCCTGTACACGTAAGCTGCAATGTGTGGTATGCGGGCAAGCAAATCCATAGTATCATCAAAAACTGCAGCCCAGTAATCTTTTTTATTCATACCGGCTGCATATTGTTTTGCAAACTTGCTTTCCGTTTGCAGGGCCATAATACCGGTAACGTACATTGTCATTGGATGCGCAGAAAGAGGCAGTGCATCAATTGCACCAAAAACATGATTGGGTATATGGCTTCTGCGCTGCCAGATAGCTGTTATGGCATCAGTGTCAGCCACAGTAGGTATTTCACCAAGCAGTAATAAATAAAAAAGGCCTTCGGGCAAAGGTTCTGTACCGCCGGGCGCTTTCGGCAATTTTTCCCTTAATTCAGGTATGGTATAGCCGCGAAAACGGATACCCTCCTGTGCATCAAGCAGGCTTGTTTCGGTTACCAGGCCTGTCATGCCACGCATGCCCTGGTATATTTGAGACAGTTTTACTTCTCCAATTACTTTGTTGCCATTTTTAGCAAGAATTTCCTTGATTTCCGCGGCAGCTATATCGGCCTTTTCTTTAAACTTCGCTCTTAATGCGTCCATGAATTAATATTTATTTTTAGCTGATAATTGTTTGCAAACTGTTGGCCTGGCAAGCAGCGGATAATGCTTTTTCATACTACTAAAAAAATCTTCATTCACACTGCTATAGGGTAAATGTTTCCGCGGTAAATGCAGGCGGCTAAAGATAGTACTTAGCGTTTAAATTGAGTATTTGCGATAAAAATAACGCGATTTTATTTCGGCGCTTTGCGATAAAAATAGATGGCAACAAAGGTAAAAATAATATTGGGCAGCCATGCTGCTATTACCGGCGGCAGGTTTCCCTTGGTGGAAAATATGGTAGAGAACCTGTCCATTAAAATAAACAGTGCACCTGCAACAAAGCCAATGGCAATATGTGCGCCGCTGCCGCCTCTTACTTTGCGGCTGGCAATTACAGCGCCGATAAGTGTGAGGATTAACACCGCTACCGGTGTTGCCAGGCGGCGGTATTCTTCCACCTGCAATGTATTTAAGCCTTCTGTTCCGCGAAGTTCCTGGTCTTTTATATATTGACGAAGCTGTGGCGAATTCAGTTTGTCTTTTGCATATTCATCGCGGCTGAGGTCGAGCGGTTTAAAAGATGGGTTCAGCATCATGGAGTTTTGCGTTTTTATTTTTTCGCTAATGCCGGAAAATGTGCGTTCAACCGTATTGGAGAGTTTCCATTTTTTGGTTGCTGTATCCCATTGTATCGATTGTGCCCTCAGGTTATAAATAAGTTCATTTCCTTTTATGCGGTGCATGAAAAAAGGGCCGCCGTATTTTGATGTTGTATCGTAATTGCGTATGCCCGCATAAGTAAAAGAATCAATCCTGAAATAAATACTGCGCTGGCGGTTTTCCACGAGTGGATTATAGGTGGAGTTTACATTGATATATTTTTCTTCAAAAGATGTTTTTTTAACGTTGGCTGTTGGTATCACAAATGCCAGTGCAAACATGAGCAGAAGGGCAAGAAAACTGCCGCCGATCCAATAGGGCAATAACATGCGGTTGTAAGTGGTGCCACTGGCAAGAATGGCTATAATTTCGCTGCGGCCCGCCATTTTGGATGTAAAGAATATTACCGCTATCAATACAAATAAAGGAAACAGCAGCGAATCAATAAAGGGAATAAACCCAAGATAATATTGTGTGAAAACCTGTGTTGCAGAAAGGCCGGCTTTTACGTAATCATCCGTTTTTTCGCTTATATCAACCACTACGGCAATAACCGTAAACAAGAGAATACAAAAGAAAAAAGTTACCAGGAATTTTTTGAGTATGTACCAGTCGAGTTTTTTCATTTGTATTAAAGCAGGCAAAAATAAATTATAGTTGGGATGATAATTCGTTAATTAGTTGGTAAGTAAGAAAGCCGGGAAAGTGGTGGCCCGGCATTATAATCTTTGTTTAAGTCGTTCGGTCATGGAACTTTTCCATGAAGTAAATGTACCTTTTATTATTTCGTTTCTTGCTTCGTTCACCAGCCATAAATATAAACAGAGATTTTGCAGGCTGGCAATAGTTAAGCCCAATAATTCATCAGCCACAAATAAATGCCGTAAATAAGCCTTGGTGTAATAATGACTTATTTCATTTGGCAAACCTTCATCAATAGGTGTAAAATCATCAGCCCATTTTTTATTTTTTATATTAATAACACCGTTGGTTGTAAACAGCATGCCATTGCGGCCATTGCGCGTGGGCATAACACAATCAAACATATCCACGCCAAGGCTTATGCATTCCAGTATGTTCCAGGGTGTGCCAACGCCCATTAAATAACGTGGTTTATCAGCAGGCAAATGCTCACAGCAAAGCGCAGTTATTTCATACATTACTGCTTCAGGTTCGCCCACACTAAGACCGCCGATAGCATTGCCGGGCGCCTGTTTTGATGCAACGTATTCACAGGAAATTTTCCGCAGGTCATGAAACTGGTTGCCCTGCACAATAGGAAACAGGTTTTGTTCATAACCATATAATGGCTCCGTTGAATTAAGATGGCTGATGCACCTGTCAAGCCACCGCTGCGTGAGCATTAAACTGTTTTTAGCATAATTATATTCGCTTTCACCGGGCGGGCATTCATCAAATGCCATGATAATATCAGCACCGATATGGCGCTGTATATCCATTACTTTTTCAGGTGAAAATAAATGACGGCTGCCATCTATATGGCTTTGAAATAAAACGCCTTCTTCTTTTATTTTCCTGTTTTGAGCCAGCGAAAAAACCTGGTAGCCGCCGCTATCGGTAAGAATAGGTTTATTCCAATGCATAAACTTATGTAGCCCGCCTGCTTTATTGAGTATTTCTGTTCCCGGCCTGAGATATAAATGATAAGTATTACCTAATATTATCTGTGCTTTTACTTCCTGGTAAAGTTGCTGCTGTGTAACGGCTTTTACGCTGCCAACAGTGCCAACAGGCATAAAAATGGGCGTTAAAATTTCGCCATGCGCCGTAGTAATTTTTCCTGCCCTTGCTTTGGAATTTGTATCAGTATTTTTCAGGCTGAAATTGAATGCCATAGCTGCAAATGTATAATAATGAAGTTGTTAATCCCCATGAGGTTAATCGAGGTTCCTGCACTGTTTTTCTTTTAACAAATAACCTGTAATCTTTTGGCGCGGTTTTGTTTCTTATTAGTATAAAATGATTTCATAAATAAATTGACGTATATGAAAAAATTATTTAAAATATACCTGCTTGCAGTTTTGGTTGGCGCAGGATCGGTGCATGTTAATGAAGCGCAATCGCAGGCGGTCAATGTAAGTTTTTCTGTGTTTTATAACTCACTTAAACCTTATGGCCGCTGGATGAATAATTCCACTTATGGACAAGTATGGATAAGCAATGACAGGAATTTCGTTCCTTATTCAACCGGTGGTCATTGGGCTTATACAAATTATGGCTGGACCTGGGTTTCAGATTATGACTGGGGGTGGGCGCCTTTTCATTACGGCAGATGGAATTATAATACTAATTATGGCTGGTATTGGGTGCCTGGTTATGAATGGGCACCTGCATGGGTTGCATGGAGAGGCGGCGGTGACTATTACGGATGGGCGCCATTATCGCCGGGGTTAAATGTAAACGTTAATTTCAATACCATACCTGCAAACTGGTGGGTATTTGCCCCGCACAGGTATATAACAAGCCCGGCCATAAGCCGTTATTATGTGCCGCGCGGGCGTAACGTAACTATTATTAGAAATACTACGGTTGTAAATAATGTTACTGTAAGAAATAACGTGCATTATGTGGCAGGCCCGAGAAGGCAGGATGTTGAAAGGGTTAATCGAATGAAGGTTAAAACGTATACAGTTTCCAATTCTTCAAGACCTGGCAGAACTGTTGTTAATAATAATACAGTAAATGTTTACAGGCCGGCAATTAATAATAGCAAAACCGTTGTAGTGAATAAAAACAGTAATAATAAAACAACGGTGAATAAGAATAAAAATGCTGTTACAGTAAATAGAAGAACCGATAAAGTAACGGTTAACAAAAAACAAACTTCGGTAAAAGCAAACACTAAAACATCCATTAATAAAAACAACGGGAAAACAACGGTTAACAAACAGGCGGTAAATAAGGCCAATAAAAAAGAAGCAGTAAAGAAACCGCAATCAGTAAACAGAAAGCCTGTAAATAGTCAGCTTAAAAACCAGGTGGTGAAAAAAAATCAGCAAAAAGCAAGACCCGCCAAAGCTGTAAAATCACAGCAAAAACAAAAAAATAACGACGTGGCTAAAAGAAAACCACAGCGAAATGATAATAACGATAAAAGAAGGTGAGTGATAATGTGATGAATAAAAAAGGCCGGCTTCATTTTTAGCCGGCTTTTTGTTATGTGTTTGTTGTTATATTTCATATTTAAATATGCAGGCTGCATGATGGATAATTCTAATCAAAACATTACTGTAGAAAAACCTGAAAAAGTTAAGCTTACTTTTAGAGGTTTATGGAAAATATTAAAAGATACGGGCAGTGATTTTACTGATTGCCGCATTACGCGTATGAGTGCCGCACTGGCTTATTATACTATTTTCTCCATTGCTCCTGTGCTCATTTTAATAATTAGTCTTTCTGCAATTTTTTTTGGAAGAGGTGCAATTGAAGGTTCCATCTATCATGAAATAAAATCATTTGTGGGCAGTGATGCGGCTTTGCAAATACAGGAGCTTATTAAAAAAGCAACTATAAAACAGGGTAACTGGTTCGCTTCTTTTGCAAGCATTATAGCTTTGGTAATAGGCGCCACAAGCGTGTTTGGCGAAATACAGGATTCCATTAATTTAATATGGGGCCTAAAAGCCAAACCAAAAAGAGGATGGATAAAGATTTTATTAAACCGGCTTTTAAGTTTTTCGATTATTGCGAGCGTAAGTTTTATTTTGCTGGTATCATTACTGATAAATACCATATTGGATATTTTTTTAGGCGCTCTTATGCCTAATCTCATAAGTTTATTTCCCAATATAGGGCTGGAAGCAAAAATGGCGTATGGCATTAATCTTTTTATTACTTTTTTAATTATAACATTATTGTTCTCCATCATTTTTAAAGTGCTGCCCGATGCCAAAATAAAATGGCGCGATGTGCTTACCGGCGCCATAACAACAGCTTTACTTTTTATGCTTGGTAAATTCGCCATTGGTTTTTATCTCGGCACGAGAAATATTGGCAATACTTACGGCGCTGCCGGCTCTATCATTCTTATTTTGTTGTGGGTGTACTATTCATCTATTATTTTATACGGAGGCGCAGCCTTCACAAAAAATTATGCGCATTTTAAAGGCCGGCGCATTTATCCGAATGATTATGCAGTGTGGACTGAAACCGTGGAAATGGAGAAAAAAGGCTCTTTTGAAAATGTAACAACACATCCCATAAAAGCAGGTAAATAATTATTTATGCAGGATTTTATAATAACAGGAAAAGCTGTAGCGGCTTTATTCATAATTGCAATACCTGTTGCCTGCATTGCATGGACGGTTACGCACGAAGAAATTTTTGCCGAAATAAAAAACTACTGCTTGAAGTGCAAAAATGAAAGCAGAAATCTTTGGAAAAAGAAGTTCTTTTATTTATTTACCTGCGAATATTGTTTCAGTCATTACATAACAGCGTTGATGCTGGTTATAACAAAGTTTCAGTTATTATATACTGACTGGAAAGGCTATCTTATAGCCTTCTTTTCAATAGTTTGGGTTGCCAATATTTATATCAGCATTTATGCGCGTATAAGGGTTACGCTTAAAAAAGAAAAACTTGAAGCTGATATAATTGAAGAAGAAAAAAAGAATAATCATTCCTGACATTGTTTATAGAGACTAAACTTGCAGGAGAGTTTTAAAAGTAAACATCTTCAATTAAAAAATATTCTGTTGGTATGCCATATTCTATGGTGATGGCCAGCACATCAAACTGCAGGTATTTCCATTGCGGGTTCCGGTATTGATATTCTTCGGCCGCTATTTTCAGCATCTTCATTTTCTTATGGCTCATGCTTTCTTCAGGCTTGCCATATTTAGAAGTGGTTCTTGTTTTTATTTCAAAGAAGTGAAGACGGTCATCCATCGCAGCAATTATATCCACCTCAGCATAACGAAAACGCCAGTTGCGTTCAATGATCTCATAACCTTTCCCGGAAAGATAAATTGCGGCAAGGTCTTCTCCTTTGTTTCCGGTAGTTTTGTTCCATCCCGACATAAAATAAAGGGTTGATTATGCTACAAGATAAAATTTTCAAACTGAAAGGAAAAGTTCAACATTATGCCTGGGGCGGCACTGCATATATTCCGCACTGGCTGGCAATTGAAAACAAAGAAAACAAACCGTTTGCAGAGTATTGGATGGGCGCTCATCCGTCAGCCTCATCTGCATTGATTGTTGACGGAAAAGAAGAAAATTTATACAACTTAATTCAACAAGATGCCAATTCAATTATTGGTGAAAAAACGGCTACAGCTTTTGGCGAGCTACCGTATCTTTTTAAAATCCTTGATGTAAAAGATATGCTCAGCATACAGGTACATCCTTCAAAAGAATCTGCGGAAAAAGGGTTTAATGAGGAAGAAGCAAACGGTGTTTCTATTAATGCACCGCACCGCAATTATAAGGATAAAAATCATAAGCCCGAAGTAATGGTTGCCTTAAGCGAATTCTGGCTGCTGCATGGTTTTTTAAGTGAAGATAAATTGCTGAAAGTTTTGCAAACTGTGCCTGAATTTAAATATTTTGAAAGCCTTGTTATGAACAAAGGCTATAAAGGTTTATATGAACATGTGATGCTGATGCCGCAGGTGGAAGTTGATGCCTTGCTTACGCCACTTGTTGAAAGAGAAATTAACCGCAAAAAAAATAATGAACTTACAAAAGCTGACGCAGGCTGGTGGGTTGCAAAATTGTACGAACAGCAGGAAAATTTTTCCAACCTCGACCGCGGTATATTTTCTATTTACTTTTTTAATATTGTAAAAACAAATCCCGGTGAAGCTGTGTTTCAGGGCGCCGGTTTGCCGCATGCATATCTTGAAGGGCAAAATGTAGAGCTGATGGCAAACAGCGATAATGTATTACGCGGTGGCCTTACACCAAAACATATTGATGTGCCAGAATTAATAAAGCATATCATATTTGAAGGCATTGAACCGAATGTGATGAAAGGGATAGACCTTACGAGCGGTGAAAAAAATTATCCCTGTCCCGTTCCTGATTTCGGCATTAGTAAAATAGAATTAAGTGAGGGGGAAGTTTATGAAGCAGAAGCAACTTCGCTTGATATTATCGTTATAATAGAAGGCACACTTAATGCAAAAGGCAGTAATAATATTGCAGCGAAAAGGGGAGAAGCAGTTGCTGTTTTAGCTGGTGAAACCTATACTGTTTCTACGTCAGGAAAGCTTATTGCTTACAAAGCTTTTGTTCCTTAAAAAATTTTGTAGGATTATAATGCAGTAAGTATTAGTGCCACAAATGCAAGGTTTCTATTCCTGCATTTGTGGCAAACTAAAACTAAAGACCGGGATTAATTTTATAATTAACCTAAACCATCTTTTAGTGAGCGGTTAATAATATCAACGCATTCCAGTATTTGTTGTTTTGAAATAACAAGCGGTGGCGCAAAACGTATTTTATCGCCATGCGTTGGTTTTGCCAGTAAACCATTTTCTTTAAGCTGAAGACAAAGCTCCCACGCTGCTTCTTTATTCGCATGTTCAATTACGATGGCGTTCAGCAAACCTTTGCCGCGAATCGTGGATATAAAAGGCGAGCTTAATTGCTGCAATTCATTGCGCAGCAGGGTTCCCATTGTTGCAGCATTTTCAATCATGCTTTCTTCCTGCAACACTTTTATTGATTCTATTGCAACAGCGCATGCCAACGGATTACCGCCATACGTAGAGCCATGCTCACCGGGCTTTATGTTCAGCATGATTTCATTGTTGGCCAATACTGCAGACACAGGGGTTGTGCCGGCGCTCAATGCTTTGCCAAGAATTAAAATATCCGGCTTTATATGCTCATGATCGCATGCAAGCATTTTTCCTGTGCGGCCAAGTCCTGTTTGTATTTCATCCGCAATGAACAAAACATTATATGCTTCGCATAATTGCTTGGCTTTGGAAAGATAGCCTTCATCCGGCACCACCACACCGGCCTCACCTTGTATAGGTTCAATCAAAAAACCAGCAACGGTTTTATCTTCCAAAGCTTTTTGTAAAGCATTTATATCATTATATGGAATAACAACAAACCCGGGTGTAAACGGGCCAAATTTTGAATTGGATAAAGGGTCGGTGCTAAATGAAATAACCGTTGTGGTTCTTCCATGAAAGTTATCTGCGCAAACAATAATCTTTGCTTCACCATCTTTAATACCCTTTTTTTCATATCCCCAGCGGCGGCAAAGTTTAATGGCTGTTTCCACTGCTTCAACGCCTGTATTCATTGGCAGCAGTTTATCATAACCAAATAATGCGGTCATGAATTTTTCATATTCTCCTAAAAGATTATTATAAAAAGCACGGGATGTGAGTGTAAGTTTTTGTGCCTGTTCAATCAACGCCTTCACAATGCGCGGATGACAATGTCCCTGGTTAACAGCAGAATAACCGCTTAGAAAATCATAATATCTTTTTCCTTCAACATCCCACAAAAAAACGCCCTGGCCTTTTTCCAAAACCACGGGCAAAGGATGATAATTATGTGCGCCAAATTCTTCTTCTAACTGTAAATAATGCCGGGCTTTTTTGGATATAGTATGAGTAAGCATAAAAAGTAATGAATGATGAGTAGTGAATAATGAAATGATAACAGAGTATAAAACGGCTTCGTCGTATAAAACGGCGTGTTAGTGATTGAGCAGATCTAAATTGGAAGAGAGAAATTTCATTATTATTTGCTGGCTGCAAGATACAAATTTTTAACAATTGGGGGAATTTGAAAGTGCATCCATTGTAAACAAAGTCAAGTGTTACATACGCGTGTTATTTTAAGAAAACTTAAAAATGCGACAGGCCCTGTTTTCATTCCTTTAATTTATCTTTACGGCGATAGCATTTATTTCACTTAAAAATCTTTTTAATTATTGTTGCTGCATAAAAAATACAAAACCTATATATTAAAATGGCTTTGTTTTTTGGTGCTCTTTTGTTTCGGCTTAAGAAATGTATCTTATGCTGTGCAACCATTTGCCAATAATACAATAGATTCAATTTCTGATGCCATAAAAGCAACTTCGCAGGATGATGTGTCGTTGCTTCAAATTTTAGGCGGTCTGTTAAATATGGATTTAAATGGCGATGGTCATGAACTGTTTAGTTTTAAAATTGATAAGCAAACGTCCCGCACCCAACAGTTTCGCTTGAAAGAAAATTCTAGAAAAAATAGTTTTGAATACAATTATAAAATAATTACCGCAACAACATTGCAATGCCTTACGGCTTGCAACAGAACATTCAGTGTTCCGGCACATCATCATTTTCTCTTTCGCTTAACACCTTTCTGATTTCATTGTTACATATTGAATACCTGTGGTATTGCTTATAGCCATATGAGCACGATTAAACCAAAAATTTGTAACGATGAATATAAAACCTATTATTTATTGCGCTATTGTTATTGCTATTGCAGGCTGTAGTTCTAATACTGAAAGCAAAAAGCAAAAAGAAATTCCGGTATTGCCTGTTATACAATTAAATCCGGAAGATACAAGCCTTCAAAATGGTTATGTAGCCGATGTACAGGCTGTTCAAAATGTGGAGATACGTTCCAAACTGCAGGGCTATCTTGAGAAAATTTATGTGGATGAAGGCAAGTCTGTAACAAAAGGCCAGCCCTTATTTAAATTAAATGATCAGCAGTTTCAGCTCGACCTTGCCAAAGCAAGGGCGGGCGTAGCCGATGCAAAAGCAGCAGTACATGCATCTGAACTGGAGATAAAAAGAATACAGTTGCTGGTTGATAAAAAAGTTATATCAAGAACAGAGCTTGAATTAGCCCAGTCAAAACTAAAAGGTGCGCAAGCCCGGCTGAATGAACAGCAGGCAATGGAAGATGAAGCAAACCTGCATTTATCGTACACTTTAGTAAGGGCGCCTTTTAATGGTGTAATAGACCGTATACCGCTTAAGCTGGGCAGCCTTATAAATGAAGGCGACCTGCTTACCACTGTTTCAGACCTTTCTGAAGTATTAGCTTATTTCAGGGTCTCTGAAAATGAATACCTCGAACATGTGCGTAACCTGCAAGCAAACAGGAATCTTCCTGATAATAATGTAAAACTCATTCTCTCCGATGGTTCAGTATATGGCAGCAGCGGTAAAATAGAAACCATGGAAGGGGAGTTTGACCAGGGCACAGGCTCTATCGCTTTCCGGGCAAGGTTTCCCAATCCCGACAAAATTTTAAAACACGGATCTACAGGTAAAATCAGCATCACTACCCACGTGCATAATGCTTTAATGGTGCCACAAAAAGCTGTGTTTGATGTACAGGATAAAAACTATGTTTTTGTACTGAATACAGACAGTACCGTTAAGATGAAAACCTTTGTGCCACGCACCAGGATAGACCGCTATTTTGTAGTGCAGTCAGGTCTTAAGGCTGGCGATAAAATTGTGTATGAAGGGGTACAAAATATACGTGATGGTATGCGTATAGAACCACGCATGCTGGCAGCCGATAGCCTCCTCGCTGCGCGTTAATCATAAATATCCCTACGGCATATAGCCGATGCTTTTCTGCATCAGCTGCCGGTTGCATTTTGTTCAAATAATTATTGATACAGCACGATTAAAGTTATTTAAATGGTTGAAATATTTATACGAAGGCCCGTGCTTTCGCTTGTTATATCGCTTATTATAGTATTGCTTGGTGTACTGGCGCTGTTTTCATTGCCGGTTACACAATTCCCCGATATCGTTCCGCCATCTGTCGTGGTTACAGCCACCTATAACGGCGCCAATGCCGAAGTATGCGCCAATGCAGTTGCCATACCACTGGAGCGTGCTATTAATGGTGTGCCTGGCATGACTTACATGAATTCCGTTAGCAGTAACAATGGTGTTACGCAGATACAGGTAATGTTTAAAGTGGGAACTGATCCCGACCAGGCAGCGGTGAATGTACAAAACAGGGTAACCACCATATTAGACGAATTGCCGGAAGAGGTAATTCGTGCCGGTGTTACAACTGAAAAAGAAGTAAACAGCATGCTGCTCTTTTTAAACATATTTAGTGAGGACAGCACGGTAAATGAAGAATTTATTTACAACTTCACCGATATAAATGTATTGCAGGAATTAAAGCGCATTGAAGGCGTTGGCCTTGTTGATATAATGGGCGTGCGTGATTATGCCATGCGGGTCTGGCTAAAGCCAGACCGCATGCTGGCTTATAATATTTCTACCGAAGAAGTGATAGAAGCGTTGCGTAGGCAGAATATAGAAGCAGCCCCGGGCGTAATTGGGGAAAACTCAGGCAAAGGCAACCAGGTAGCACAGTTTGTATTAAAATATACCGGTAAGTTTAATACACCCGAAGCTTATGAAGCGGTTGTATTGCGGGCGCAGCCCGATGGCACCATTTTAAAGCTGAAAGATATTGCAACTGTTGAATTTGGCACAGAGAGTTATGATATGTCGTCCAAAACAAATGGCCGCCCTTCTGCTTCCATCATGATTAAGCAAAGGCCGGGCAGCAATGCAAGAGATGTTATCAATAATATCAAGGCCAAGATGGAAGAGTTAAAAGAAACTTCTTTCCCGCCCGCCATGACGTACAATTATGCTTATGATGTATCAAGGTTTTTAGATGCCAGCATTCATGAGGTAGTGCGCACATTGATAGAAGCTTTCCTGCTTGTGTTCGTTGTTGTATTTATTTTCCTGCAGGATTTTCGTTCAACCATTATTCCGGCGCTCGCTGTTCCTGTAGCATTGGTAGGCTCGCTGGCATTTATGCAAATGCTTGGCTTCTCCTTAAATATGCTAACACTGTTTGCATTGGTGCTGGCCATAGGTATAGTAGTAGATAATGCAATTGTAGTGGTAGAGGCAGTGCATGTGAAAATGACGGAAAAGCACCTGCCGCCATTGGAAGCCACAGTAGAAGCAATGGAAGAAATAAGCGGGGCTATCATTGCCATAACGCTTGTTATGTCGGCCGTGTTTATACCAGTTGCGTTCCTGTCGGGCCCGGTGGGCGTGTTTTACAGACAATTCTCGTTAACGCTGGCTATCTCCATTGTTATATCTGGTATTAATGCCTTAACGTTTACTCCGGCATTGTGCGCTTTAATGTTAAAGCATAGCACAAAACCTAAGAAAAGCTTATTGCAACGCCTGTTTGGTGGTTTTAATAATGGTTATAATAAAGTGGAAAATAAATATGCCGGTCTTGTGGGAAAGCTTGCCGGCCGTAAGCTTGTAACACTTGCTCTTTTCGTGTTTTTCTGTTTGGCTACAGGGGGAATAGCCACCATTTTGCCCACAGGTTTTATTCCTTCTGAAGACCAGAGTATGATTTATGTAAACGTTACCACACCACCAGGATCAACAGTTGACAGAACGGAAAAAATACTGGATGAAATTGAACTGGCAGCGAAAGATATGCCGCAGGTAGATAACATCAGCACACTAGCCGGTTATAGTTTAATGAGCGAAATATCAGGCGCTTCTTATGGCATGGCAATGATCAACCTTAAAACATGGGAAGATCGTAAAGAAAGCATTGATGAAGTAATAGAAATGCTGAATAAAAAAACAAAATATATTGCTGATGCTTCCATTGAATATTTTTCGCCGCCAACAGTTCCTGGATTCGGTAATGCAAGCGGTTTTGAATTAAGGTTATTGAATAAAAATAAAGCCACCGGGCTTGCTGCTACGGCCAATGTAACAAAAGATTTTATAGAGCAATTGAATGATGACCCGGCTATTGCAGGCGCTTATACCAGCTTCAATCCCAACTTTCCCCAATATATAATTCATGTTGACCAGGATATGGCGGCGCAAAAAGGTGTAAGCATTGATAATGCCATGAGCACTTTGCAAACCCTGCTGGGCAGTTATTATGCCACCAATTTTATACGGTTTAATCAAATGTACAAGGTAATGCTGCAGGCTTCCCCATCGTACCGCAACACAGAAAATGATGTTTTGAATTTGTATGTAAAGAATGATAAAGGGGAAATGGTGCCGTATTCATCTTTTATTACGCTGGAAAAAGTATTGGGCCCTGAACAAATTACGCGTTATAACATGTACACATCGGCTATGATTACTGGCGATGCAGCTAAAGGTTACAGCAGCGGTGATGCTATTAAAGCTATTGAAACCATTGCCAAAGAAAAACTGCCAAGAGGTTACACCATTGAATGGAGCGGTATGACGAGAGAACAAATTGAAAGCGGTAACCAGGCAGCATACATTTTTATTATTTGCCTTGTATTTGTTTACCTGTTGCTGGCTGCACAATATGAAAGCTTTGCATTGCCTTTATCTGTATTGCTTTCCTTACCGGCAGGTATATTCGGCGCCTTTTTCTTCCTGCAGGTATTAGGGCTTGAAAATAATATTTATGCACAGGTGGCATTGATAATGCTGATCGGCCTGTTGGGCAAAAATGCCATATTGGTTGTAGAGGTTGCCGAAATGCAGCGGCAGAAAGGCATACCCATTTTAGAAGCTGTGGTAATGGGAGCCAAATCAAGATTGCGGCCAATACTGATGACCTCATTTGCTTTTATTGCAGGGCTTATTCCGCTTTGTGTGGCCAGCGGCGCCGGTGCTATGGGCAACCGTTCAATTGGTACGGCGGCGGCAGGCGGTATGCTGGCGGGAACCATATTCGGGGTTTTAATTATACCCGGTTTATACGTTCTGTTTGCAAGTATTGGAAAGAAAAGAAAAGGAGAAAATAAGGAGTCATCTTACCAGCATGAAATCCCCTTTTCTGAAGAGTTCGATCATCATGAGCACACACATTATCACCATCATAAAAAACGTTTGAATAAAGACAATGATGAAAACAAAATATAACAGCATTTATCATATCCTTATTGTATTGCTTTTAATTGCCACAGGTTGTAAAACTTATAAACCTGTTGTAACGCCTGAATTAAAGAAGGTTCCTGATAATTTTATAGAACCGGGCAAAGACAGTACCGGTATTGGCAATATACAATGGCATGCATTTTTTAAAGACAGCTTATTGGTTAAGCTGATTGATACGGCTTTGGCTAATAACCAGGACATTCAGATTGCCTGGCAAAGAATAGAATCTGCCAAAGCTCAATTATTAAAGAATAAAGGGGCACTGCAACCCACGGTAAATGCAGCCGTTTCAACAGCTATTGATAAATATGGTAAATATACCATGAGTGGCGTAGGCAATTACGACACCAACCTTTCCGGCAATATAAACGACAAGCAACGTGTAACGCAACCAATTGTTCAGGATTATTTTATTGGCCTGCGCAGCAACTGGGAAATTGATATTTGGGGAAGATTGAAAAATGCCCGTAAAGCTTCAGCGGCAAGGGTTTTGGCTTCAGAAAAAGGCAGGCAGTTTATTGTAACATCGCTGGTGGCAGATATTGCTTCAAGTTATTACGACCTGCTGGCGCTGGATAACCAATTAAAGATTATTCAGCGAAATATTAAATACCAGCAGGATGCTTTGGATGTTGTAAAAATTATGCAGGAAACAGGCAAAAGCACCTCTCTTGCCGTGCAGCAATTCCAGGCGCAGCTATACAATACACAGGGTTATGAATATGAAGCAAAGCAACAGATAACAGCAATTGAAGCGCATATAAATTACCTGCTTGGCCGCTATCCGCAGCCTGTTGAAAGGGACAGCAGCACCTTAAAAAAGCAGTTGCCTCAAATTATATATGCCGGCATCCCATCAGCAATGATAACAAGAAGGCCCGATGTGCAGGAGGCTGCTTTAGAACTGCAGGCAACCAAATTCGATGTGGCATCGGCCAGTGCGGCGTTTATGCCTGCTTTAAACATAACGCCTTATTTCGGTTTAAATTCTTTTAAGGGAAACCTGCTGTTTAATACTGCCTCCGTTACATATGGTTTGCTTGGAGGACTAACATCGCCTTTGTTCAATAAAAAAGCAATAGAAGGCAATTATCAATTAGCAGGGGCAGCCCAAAAGGAAGCTTTTTATAAATACCAGCAATCACTGCTGAACAGTTTTAATGAAGTGTATATAGGATTGAACGATATAAAAAACAAAAGGCATATTCAAAAGCTTAAACAACTGGAAGTAAACGAGCTGAGTAATGGCGTAACTTCTGCAAACGAATTATACGTTGCAGGCTACGCTTCTTATCTTGAAGTTATTACTGCGCAGAAAAGTGTATTGCAGGCTGAACTCGAACTGAATGATAACCGTAAAGACGTGTTAATAGCATTGGTACAACTATACCGTTCGCTGGGTGGCGGATGGCAGTAGCACTTTCAGTATTTATTTATCCGAAGTAAACGTTTTAAACTTTGTCAGTGGCACTATGCGGGCTTTGTTTAAAATAAGTTCATCGCCATTGATATAATAATTATCCGCAGCCTGCAGGGCTTTAAGAAATTCAGATTCTGTTTGCAGATTGTTTGGGCAGGCCATTAATGCGCTGCCCACCTCAGCACTCGCTGTGAAGATTGGCAAGCAATAAAAAATATTTTTTTCTTTTAACATTTGTTCTACATTTGTAGAAATAATTCGATTGATGCAGAATGTAAAGCTATCCAGGAAAGAGGAAGAACTAATGGAAATAATCTGGCAACAGGAAAAAGTATTTTTTAAAGATATTGTTGATGCTTATCCCGAACCTAAGCCTGCTGCAACAACTATTGCCACACTTTTGAAGCGTATGCAGGATAAAGCAATTATTGGTTATGTACTTTTTGGTAATTCAAGACAATATTATCCTTTGATAAAAAAATCAGATTATTTCTCAAAGCATGTTAAAGGAATTATCAAAAACTATTTCGGCAACTCAGCCCTTCAGTTTGCTTCCTTCTTTACAACATCTGGTAATATGTCTGCCGAAGAATTACAGGAGTTAAAGAAAATCATTGATGCTCAAATTCAAAAAAAGAAAAAATGATCATCTACATTTTGAAAACTGCACTTTGCGGCACACTTTTCCTGACGATTTATTATGTATTGCTGGAAAAAGAAACCTTTCATCAATTTAAGCGGTTTTATCTCCTGGTTACTATTGTATTATCATTTATAATACCGGCGCTTACTTTTAAAATTTATACTGATAATACGTCTGTAATAAATGTTGTATACCCGGCAAATACATCTTCTTCCGGCAATGCCGGCAATGCATTATCACATCAGGAAATATTGGTAAAAGAAGGTTTTCAATTTTATAACTGGGTGCTATTGTTATATATAATTATAACCTGTTTTCTTTTATTCAGGTTTCTTAAAAATCTTATTGACATTATCCGTATTATAAAACTGAGCATTAAACAATCCTGCGATCATGCAATACTCGTGCTGATGGGCAATGAAACAGCGCCATCCAGTTTTTTTAAATACATCTTTCTTAATAAAAATGATTTTGAAAACGGTAAAGTTGAAGATGAGATACTGCAGCATGAGTTTGCACATGTAAAACAAAAACATTCATATGATGTTTTATTTATTGAATGGTTACTCGTGTTTGCGTGGTTTAATCCCGTGTTATACTTCTATAAAAAAGCCATTCAGCTTAACCATGAATTTCTTGCCGACGAAACTGCCGTAAAATATTGCAACAATAAAAAAGCATACCAGTTATTGCTTTTAAACAGATCGACAGGAACAGCAAACTTTTTAATTGCAAATCATTTCAATTATACATTAACTAAAAAACGATTGATCATGCTTACAAAATCAACGTCAAATAAAGTTGCTGCTGTATGCAGACAAATTACAGTGATACTGGTAGTTGGGGTTGCTGTATTTTTCTTCAGCCAAAAAGTTTATGCGCAAAAAATAAATAAAATGCAAATTGTAGATGTTCTATTGGAGGATTTACAATATAGAGATTCAGTAACTCATATCAAATATAAAGACACAGCTAACATGAAAATTGTGGATGTGCAGTTGGATGATATTCAAGATGGTAAGCAAATAAAACAGGATACTTCCAGCCCTCATATTTTTGGCAAAACAATTGGTTCAACCAAGGAAGGCACATCAAATCAATTACTGGATGAATATAATGCTATTATTAATAAATATAAAACAGAGGATAAAAATTGGTTAAGGTATTTGGGTGACAATATTACTGCCGTAGATAAACAAAGATTGATAAATATTTTTAAGCAAATGAATGATGAGCAGCAGCGGAAACAGATTGTTGGTTTCCTTGCTTCGCCAAAACCTTTTTCAAAAGTTATCCCAACCGTAAAACAGTTTGAGGCTTTTAAAGATCCCAAACAATACGGTGTTTGGATAGATGAAAAAAAAGTGGATAACGGTATACTTAGCAACTATGTTAACAAAGATTTTGATCATGTATTCATAAGTAAACTTTATGCAAATGCAAAGAAAGACAAAGATTACAATTACCAGGTTAACTTAATGACCAAAGATTATTATAGACAATATTACCAACAAACCATAAAAATGGAGAAAGAACCTATAATGGTAACTGTAGAAAAATGGCAAGGAAAAACTATACAGCATCAATATTAAACCCAATCCTTTCAATCCCATTGCATATAAACTGTTTTAAACTTTGCCAGTTGCGCCATGCGGGTTTTATTTAAAATAAGTTCATCGCCATTGATATAATAATTATCCGCAGCCTGCAGGGCTTTAAGAAATTCAGATTCTGTTTGCATATTGTTTGGGCAGGCCATTAATGTACTGCCAACCTGTTTGATAGTTATTTTATTCGCACCCTCGAGTGTATATGTCCCAAAAAAATTATTGCATCCGCCATTGCCAATAACGCGGCTGCTATCCATTTTAAATATGATATGAGGTTCTTTGCTCATAGCGTTGTTAACCATAACAGGCTTGCCATTCAGTTCCACCAGCTTCCAGTATTTTTCAAGAATGGCATATTGCTGTTTGCTTAAAATATATTTATCAGCAAGCACGCCGGTTATTTTATTGCCACCCATATCTAACTGCGTTAAGGTATTTTCACCCACAAAATAATTGGAGGGCCTTCCGCTTAAACCTTGTAGCGTAATAGTATTGCCCGCATTGTTCCAAACAAATTTGCCTGAATCTTCCTGCAAATTATCAGGCTTGCTGAGATACCTGGTTTTAATATGATAAGTAAGGTCTCTGTTTAAATAAATAATGGTTTCTATGCCGGGGCAGTCTGCACATGGTAAAACGCCGCGGTAAATTCCATCCCAGTCCAGCGCATTCATACTGTTGTCCCCGGTTGCCGGTATGTTATTATTTTGAGTTGCTTTAGATGACGATTTGCAGCCATACAGGCAGGCAGCACATATAATGATTATCACTGCAATTAATGCGTTCTTCATAAGTGTAGATTTTCCTTAAAGTTAAGGCAGATGATATATAATGCGCAGATGTTGATAATCAGACATCATAATAAATCCTTCAACATCTATTGAAAGTTAACGCAAGCTTTTTAGGTTTGCAGCAATGAGAAAACTGGAAGATACATACCAGCATAAAGGATTAAGAAAAAAGCTGATTGACACTTTACGCACAAAAGGCATAACATCAGAAATAGTGCTGGAGGCTATGTATAATGTGCCACGGCATTTCTTTTTAGATTCTGCTTTTGATAAGATTGCTTATGAAGACAGGGCGTTTCCCATAGCGGCGGAGCAAACTATTTCCCAGCCTTATACCGTTGCCTATCAAACACAGTTATTGAATGTGCACCGTGGCGAGAAACTTCTTGAAATAGGCACCGGCTGTGTTTACCAG
>NZ_JBQCIT010000048.1:0-125833 GCF_051953455.1 Parafilimonas sp.
AAAAATAAAATATTATTAATTAATCCGCTTTAGTTGCAGGTTTACGGTCGTATTGACAACATTTCGGCAGTTTTTTATAAGCGGCATCATCAGCTTTTACATCCTGTGTATCGTAACCAACGGCAGCAATAGCTTTTTCAATATCTAAAACTGATGTTTTTGTCTCATCGTAGTTTACGGCAAGTAAATAAGTTTCATCACTCCAGCTTGCAGTGGAAGCGCCCGCTTTTGCTGCCGCTTTTTCAATTTTGCTTTTACATTCATCACAATTGCCCCAAACCTTTACGGTATCTGTTTTTGTTTGGGCAAATAAGCTCGCTGAGCAAAAGCTCATCACACCCAAGAGAAAATATTTAAGTTTCATAATCGTATTTTTTTGCTTCGCAAATATAAAGTTTATTTCCCGTGTTATGGGATAGTACATTGCGGCGGGCATGTTATTGTCCTGGACCGCTGAAATTTTTATCGTCTGCCGAAGGGCCGTAAATACTCGGCACGGCAATATTATTCAGCCGCATATAAACTGTAAGCTGTCCGCGATGATGCACCCAATGATTCATGGTAGAACTTACATTATCTTTTTTAGGTGAGCTAAAAATAACCTGCCCGTTTGTTTTTAAGGAAAAAGTTTCATCCAATTGTTCGTTCGTTACATTTTGCAAAGATTCTTTTGCCATTTTAATATTTTCATCAAACTGTGCAAGCAAATCTTCAGTTGTTTTTGGAGTTGAATGTTTAAATGTTGCCAAATCAATTGCATCATCTTTCACCATAGTTGCAATCCAGCGCGGCATTTCAGCTACAAGCAAAGCCAGGTAACCAAGCTCCATTGATTTTTCATGCGGCTTCCAGCTAAACAATTTGCCGGGAATACGCTCCAGGCATTTGCGGCTTGCTTTAATTTCCGCTTCAAGTTCTTCCAGGTAAAGTTTACCAAGTGAAAATTCATTCATAAAAAGTATTTAGAAGTTAGCAATGCTGCAGATAAACAAGAATAACACCAATCTTTAAAAGCATAATCGTATTAACGTGCAATAAAAAACCGCTGTTAGAAAACAACGGTTTATTGCACATGAGAAAAATGAAAATTATAAGTCTATTGTTTTTAAATCTTTTGGAATTTTAACGTCAACGGTTTGCGTTTGATTGTTGCGTTTATAGGTTAATTTAACCGTATCACCCTTCTTAAGCTCTTTTATGCTTTCTCTTAAATCATCTGTAGAATTTACGGCTTTGCCGTTTACCTGGGTAATTATATCATCTTCCTTTAAGCCTGCTTTAGCTGCGGGAGAATCTTCATCATCCACATCAAGCACTTTTACACCATTGCCTTCTTCGGTATCCTGAACAGAAAGGCCGAGGCGGGGCTTATCATTCCAGGAAAAAGCGAAGCTGCGCGGGCCGCCAAAGTTTCTGAAAACATCCATATCTGTTTCGGGGGAATTCCATGAAAAAACGCGCATTTGATCAGACTTGCCAAGCGTTGTATTTGCAGTGGCCTGCTTGCTATCCCTCAAATAAGTAATGGTAACTTTTTCATCGGGCTTATGTTTGCCAACTGCTTTATACAGGTCATCCGGGCTGGTAATTTTATCGTCGCCAACTTTGGTTATAATGTCGTTTTCTTTCAGGCCGGCTTTTTCTGCAGCGCTGCCCTCGGTTACGTCTGTAATTTTTGCACCCTGATCATTTTTTTCCGTCATCACACCAAGAAAAGCGCTGTTTGATTTTACGTTGCGCATCATTTCTTTTTTCAGCTCAAGCATTTGCGGCGCAGGTGGGGCTAAAGCTGCAGCGCCGTAATGGCCATCTCCATACACGAAGAAATTACCATCTTTTATTTTTTGTTGAATAACATTTACATCATCGCTTTTAAAATCCTCAACGGGCTTGCCGTTTACAGTAACAGTATTGCCATCAATGACTACGGTAATTTTTTCTTTAGCTGAATCTTTTTTCTGAATGATGATATTTTGCCTGCCGGTATTAGCCATTCTATCTTTTGATGGGGGCTGGCCCTGGGCGGAAACAAAAAATGAAGTTGCGGCAAACAACATTATTAATCTTAATGTCTTAATCATAACCTGTAATTTTAATCTACGAAAATTTTAGTAGTTCAAATATATAGAGATTTGCCAATTACGAAAACCTTCGGAAATGTTAAAGCTATTATTTTACATTTTGCAAGCGCATATTATTATTAAAATGAAGAATTGATGCCTGTCAGCAAGTTCAAATGTCTTTTATTTGCACAAAATATGCTTATGAAGTATTGGCTATTAGCATTTGGAATTTTAATTTCCTCTGCTATTCAGGCACAATTTGGATTCTATGCGCAAGCAGGCGGTAATGCAACAAATCTTCATGTATCAAGAAACCCGGGTGGAACAGTTGATGGTACTTTCGGTTATGGCTGGCAGGCATCTGTAGGCACAGAATATCATACCCAGTTTGGCTTTCTTGTATTTATTGAAGCGGGTATTTCCCAACAGCGATATGGCCGCGATTCTTCAGGTGCCACGGCATCAAGGGCCATTGTATCAGAATATGCTTATAAACCAATGTTTCTTAATTTTCCTTTTGGAATAGGATACCAGTTCCCGCTTTCAAAACAACTGGCGTTAAGGGTTTATGGCGGTGCTACTACACAAATAGGCATTGGCGGCAAGGTTCGCCGGAAATCAACAATTTACGGAAAAGATTCAAGCGGCGCCCAGATAGTAGTAGGCACTGAAGATGACAGCCATAAAATTAATTTTGGAAGAAGCATTAACCTGCAAAGCGAATTCAGATCGGATATTGCCAATGCTGTTTGGGGCTTAAATGCGGGCGTAGGTTTAAGTGTATCGCAAAAGTTTGAAGTAACGGCTATATTTCAAAGTACGCTTACGAATATGCTGCCCGGAGGCGATGGCATACCTGAAATTGACAAGCTGCAATCTATAAACATTGGTCTTAAATACTTCTTCAGCCGCAGTTATTATCACGCCAAACCTTTATATCATTAATATTATTGAATAATATGGAATGTTCCCTCTCTTAAGAACACTCAATATTCTATAAATAATAATCCCCGCCTTACCAGACAAGGCGGGGATTATTATTTAAACAACAAGATTGATTATTGATTAATGTATTTCAAAAGCTCCGGACTGTCTGGTGTAACCTTGCTATCAAAATGCTGTAATAAATTTCCATTTTCGTCAATAATAAATTTATTGAAGTTCCAGGAAATAGTTGCGTCCAGCACACCATTTTCATCTTTGTGGCAGAGGTATTTAAAAACAGGCGTTGTGTTATCACCTTTTACATCAACCCTTGTGGTAAGCGGGAAAGTAACGCCGAAATTCTTTTTGCAAAAGCTGCTGATGGAATCGTCATTCTGAAATTCCTGTCCGCCAAAATTATCGGATGGAAAGCCTACAATAACCAGCTTGTCTTTATTTTCCTTATATAATTTTTCAAGTCCTTCGTACTGAGGTGTAAAACCACAATGAGAAGCGGTATTCACTACAAGTATTTTTTTGCCTTTAAACTTTGAAAAATCGATTGTGCTGCCATCAAGTGCTTTAATCTTAAAACTGTAAATAGATTTTACAGGTGTGTTGAATGAAGACATAACAAGTAAGGTTAACGATAGAAGAAGTATTTTCATGGTAACTAAATTTTTTGCTGACCAAAGGTATCGCTATTTGATAATAAAATTTCTGTTAAACCAGCGTATAAACATGATAATGGCTCTAATGGTTGCCTTCTGTTAGCAGCACTAAATAGTGCAGGCAACTGATGCGAGGCTTAGTGAAGTGCCGGGCATTTTTAATATGGCCTGCCCGCAGGCTTCAAAGGTGGCGCCGGTTGTCACTATATCATCCACAAGCAAAATATGTTTGCCTGCCAGCATTTCCGGCTGCGATACTTCAAAAACATTTTCCATGGTTTGCCACCGGTCAATGCGTGTTTTATGTGTTTGTGTTTCGGTAAATAAAATTCTTTCAACAGCATTTGTAATTACGGGTTTACTCCAAACCGAAACAATACCATCGGCAATAACTGCTGACTGATTATAACCACGTTTGAATAATTTTTTTTCATTCAAAGGCATTGGTATAATTATATCAATATCATCAAACCTGTTGCAGGCTGCTAATTGCCGGCCAAGCAGCTTTCCTAAAAATTTACCTGCAGCAATATTGTTTTTATATTTAAGCTGAATAATTATGTTTTGGATTACCGAATCTTTTGTAAAATAAAAAGCGCTGCCTGCTTTTTCTATTTTCATCCTTCCATAAAACATATTCTCAATGGGATTATTGCCATGCAGAAAAAATCCTGTTTCAGGTAAAGAGCTTAAACATTCAGCACATAAAATATCACCGGTATTAATTATATCAGTGCTGCATGCCGCGCAGTTATGCGGAAAGAAAAGATGCAGAAAGTCATCAATATAATTTTTTATTGAACTCATATTTATGCATTAAAACAGCAGCCGGTATAATTCATCTACTTTGCTTACGGCGATCACTTCAATTTTATAATGCGATTTATCAAGCCCTTTTTTATTAAAGGGTGAAATAAATATTTTTTCAAAGCCCAGCTTTTCGGCTTCGGCAATGCGCTGGTCAACACGGTTTACAGCTCTTATTTCTCCATTTAAACCTACTTCACCTGCAAAGCAAATATTGGGAGAAAGCGGGGCATCTTCATACGAAGAAAGCAGGGCGCAGATAATAGCAAGGTCTGTTGACGGATCTTCTATGCGTAAACCTCCGGCAATGTTTACAAACACATCTTTCACACCAAAATGAAAACCGCCGCGTTTCTCCAGCACAGCTAATAATAATTGTAAGCGTCTTGCATCCAGCCCACTCGATGTGCGTTGCGGCGTTCCATAAACGCTTTGCGTAACCAATGCCTGTGTTTCAATTAGTAAAGGTCTTAGGCCTTCCATGCCTGCAGCAATTGCACTGCCACTTAGTACTTCCTCCTTTTGATTAATAAGAATTTCCGAAGGGTTATTTACGGTGCGCATGCCATTGCCTGTCATTTCATAAATACCCAATTCTGATGTGCTGCCGAACCGGTTTTTCAATGTGCGCAAAATGCGATAGGCATAATGCTGATCACCTTCAAACTGCAGCACGGTATCAACCATGTGCTCAAGAATTTTCGGGCCTGCAATACTGCCGTCTTTTGTAATGTGCCCGATAATAAAAACAGGCGTGTGTGTTTCTTTTGCAAAGCGTTGTAGCGATGCTGCACATTCCCTCACCTGGGCTATACTGCCGGGCGTTGCATCTATATTATCAGATTGAAGCGTTTGAATGGAATCTACAATAACTAAAGAAGGTTGCAGCTTTTTTATTTCGGTGAAAATTACAGAAAGCGATGTTTCAGTTAGTATATAAAAATTTTCATTGCGTATGTTTAACCTGTTTGCACGCATTTTTATTTGCTGTTCGCTTTCTTCTCCGCTTACATATAAAATAACTGCGCTGTTAAGCTGCAATGCATCCTGTAATAATAGTGTGCTTTTGCCGATACCGGGTTCACCGGCCAATAACGTAATGCTGCCGGTAACAATACCACCGCCTAGTGCACGGTTCAATTCAGCATCATCCGTAATAATTCTTTCTTCTTTTAAACTTTCAACAGCATCCAGCAATTTTGCTTTGGATGTTTGCCGTTCGCCTGTTACATCTTTCCAGAAATTTTTTTCTTTTTGATTTCGTTCAATTACTTCTTCAATAAATGTATTCCATTGACTGCATGCAGGACATTTACCTAACCATTTTGTGCTTTCATATCCGCAGTTAGAACAAAAAAAAGCAGTTTTTACCTTCGCCATTGTATAAAGATAGTATGGCTTTTAGTTTCATAAGCATGAAAGTAGTGTGAAGACAGGCAACAAAAAGGGCCGGTAGATAACCGACCCTTTTTTACTTACTAACCCATTAAATTCAGGCACTAAATTACAATAATGGGTTACATAACAAAATAAATTTTTTGTGTTGTTGAAAACTTTTTGAATTTACTTCCGGCTTCTCAGGCAGGCATTTTGGCACATTTTTTCTACTGAAGAAATAAAATCGGCCGATTTGGCACCAGTTAGGTTGCCGGGCTGCAATTGCAACACTGATTTTGAAGTGGTTATAAATTTGCAGGTTTAGCTGTAAAAAAATTAATGAATTCGATTTTCTTGGTTTCCCTAATCTTTTTAGGCATCAGTTTCCTGGTTTCTTCCACATTAAAAGGAAAATTCTTAAAATACGGGCAAATGCCCCTGGCTAAAGGATTGAGTGGCAAAGAGATAGCAGAAAAAATGCTGCGGGATAATGGTATATATGATGTACAGGTAACATCTGTAAATGGCTTTTTATCAGACCATTACGATCCTTTTAAGAAAACGGTAAACTTAAGCCCGGAAGTTTATAATGGTCAAAGCATTGCTTCGGCGGCTGTGGCTGCCCACGAATGCGGACATGCGGTGCAGCATGCAACAGCTTACTCCTGGCTTATGCTTAGAAGCAGGCTGGTACCTTTTGTACAATTCAGTAGTAATATTGTTCAATGGGTTTTATTGGCAGGCATCATACTAATCAATATTTTTCCCGGCTTATTATTGGCAGGTATTATTTTATTTGCGCTCACCACAATCTTTTCGCTCGTAACGCTTCCTGTTGAATATGATGCGAGCAACCGTGCACTTGCCTGGCTTGAAAGAAGCAACGTAACACTGCCGCAGGAACATGGAAAGGCAAAAGATGCATTGCATTGGGCAGCACTTACTTATGTGGTTGCAGCCCTGGCTTCAGTTGCCACTTTATTGCAGTATATTCTTATTTTTTCTAATAGCAGGGACAGGCGGTAATTAAAGCTCTTCGTCGCGCTCAAGCATTAAGATAGCGCTTTGGGGCACAATAAAATATTTCTCGCCTTCATACATAACTTCTGTTGCCCCGCTCAGTAAAAATATGGCAAGGTCTCCTTCCTTCGCCTGCAACGGAATGTATTTTACCTGTTCTTCCTCGCTTTGCCAGGGTTCGTTTTCCACCGGTAAAGGAATGGCATAACCCGGACCGGTTTTTATAATATAACCTTGTTGCACTTTTTCTTTTTCTTGCACACCCGGAGGAAGGTATAAGCCGCTTGAAGTGCGTTCGTTTGGTTTGGAAAGCCTTATTAAAATCCTGTCGCCGATAATAATTAGTTTCTTAAGTTTATTATCCTGACCTAATAGCATAAACACATTTTTTCAGGTTGTAAAAATATAAACATCCGTTAAACTCAATTCACATATTAAATTTCTTTTAATCATCCTTATCTTTAAACAACAAATATTATTTAAGGCATTTTAATTGATATATTTATTCTTTAAAACAAAAATCTATGGAAGGGAAAAAATATAAAATTTTACTGTGTGAAGATGATACGAATCTTGGAATGGTGCTGAAGAATTACCTCGAATTAAATGATTATGATGTTACGCTTGAAAGAGATGGCAGGCTGGGGCTTGCTGCATTTCAACGTGAGAAATTTGATATTTGCCTGCTTGATGTGATGATGCCGAATATGGATGGATTTACATTGGCAGAGGAAATCCGCGATATTGATCCTGAAATACCGCTTTTTTTCTTAAGCGCTAAAACAATGAAGGAAGATATTATCCAGGGATATAAGCTTGGCGCCGATGATTATATTACCAAGCCTTTTGACAGTGAAGTATTGTTGCTTAAAATAAAAGCTATTCTCAAACGAAATGAAGAACTGAATAAAGAAAGTGAAAACATTGAGTTTGATTTAGGCCGTTATCATTTTAACCCCAAACTGCGTGAACTGGCGCATGATGGAAAAACGCAAACGCTTTC
The DNA here is from genome assembly GCF_051953455.1 of Parafilimonas sp. Taxonomy (NCBI): domain Bacteria; kingdom Pseudomonadati; phylum Bacteroidota; class Chitinophagia; order Chitinophagales; family Chitinophagaceae; genus Parafilimonas; species Parafilimonas sp. Next base: position 7,866 of record NZ_JBQCIT010000048.1, read on the forward strand.
TCCAAAAGAAAATGAATTATTGAAAATGCTGGCAGAACATAAAAATGATTTGCTGCCACGTGAAAGAGCGTTGAAAAAAATATGGGGCAGCGATACTTATTTCAATGGCCGCAGTATGGATGTTTATATTGCCAAACTGCGCAAATATTTAAAAGACGACGAAAACATTGAGATCGTAAATATTCATGGCAACGGCTTCAGGCTGGTAGCGCCATAATAGTTGAATACTACAACATTAATAACAACATTCAACTTCCTATAATTATTTATAAGCTTCTGAATTTTCAGGAGCTTTTTATTTATTTCAGCCTTTTCAAATATTCCCCATAGCCGCTTTTGGAGTAATAGTCAGCGAGCTTTAGGAGTTGGGTGCGGTTGATAAAGCCCATGCGGTAAGCCACCTCTTCAATACAACCTACTTTGCGGCTCTGGCGTTTCTCAATCACCCTTACAAATTCGCAGGCATCGCTTAAAGAATCAAAAGTGCCGGTATCCAGCCAGGCCACACCGCGGTCCATCACGCCCACATTCAGTTTGCCCTGTTCGAGATAGACTTTGTTCACATCGGTGATTTCATATTCCCCACGCGGGGAAGGCTGTATATGTTTTGCAATGTTGACAACACTGTTATCATAAAAATATAAACCCGGCACTGCATAGTTTGATTTTGGCTTCGCCGGTTTCTCTTCAATGGATAAGGCTTTAAAGTTTTCATCAAACTCCACCACACCATAGCGTTCAGGGTCATTCACTTCATAGGCAAAGATAGCAGCGCCTTCCACATCATTAAATGATTGCACCAGCCTGCTGAAGCCTGAGCCATAAAAAATATTATCGCCCAATATCAAAGCCACTTTATCATCGCCGATAAATTCTTCACCAATCACAAAAGCCTGCGCCAGGCCATTGGGTTTTTCCTGCACCGCATAAGAAAAACTGCAGCCGAGCTCTTCACCTGTGCCCAGTAACCGCTGAAACTGTACCGAGTCATCCGGCGTTGTGATAATCAAAACTTCTTTTATACCTGCCAGCATTAAAACAGAGAGCGGGTAATAGATCATGGGTTTATCATACACCGGCATTATCTGTTTGCTGATACCTTTTGTGATAGGATAGAGCCTTGTGCCGGAACCACCGGCGAGTATAATTCCTTTCATCTGTGTAAAATCTGTTTTTTAATTGTCAGAGGAATGCCTGCAGCACATTTTTGCTATAAATATACGCTGGCATTTCACCAGTTTTTTATTGATTATAAACGATGGATAATATCTGCCAGGTAAGCATTCTGCATATCCTTATCTGAGAGTATTAATTCTGCTTTAGGCAGTTGCCAGTCAATATTCAGGTCGGGGTCATCATACATAATACCCATTTCTGAGGCCTTGTTATAAAAGTTATCACATTTATAAAAGAAAACGGCTGTATCGCTTAACACCACAAAGCCATGTGCAAAGCCACGGGGAATATATAATTGCTTATGGTTGTCACCGGTAAGCTCAATGGAAAATGCCTTACCAAAAGAGAGAGAATATTTTCTAAGATCAACCGCCACATCCAATACTTTACCGGCGAGCACCCGTACCAGTTTAGATTGTGCATGCTCGCCTGTTTGCGCATGCAAACCGCGCAATACACCACGTGTGGAAGATGATTGGTTATCCTGCACAAACGGTGTGGTTACACCCGTTAATTCCTCAAACTTTTTAGCATTGAAGCTTTCAAAAAAATAGCCACGGCTATCTGCAAAGACCGTGTCGTGAATAATGTAGCAGTCCTGCAGCGGGGTTTTTTCAATCTTCATTTATTACCTGTTACTGTATTGTTCTGTATAATAGTTTTGATAAGCGCCGCTGGTAACATGTTTCAACCATTCTTCGTTTTGCAAATACCAGTCAATGGTTTTGCTTAAGCCTTCTTCAAAAGTTACGGAAGGCTTCCAGCCTAATTCTTTGTTGATTTTTGAGGCATCAATGGCATAGCGCAGGTCATGGCCCGGCCTGTCTTTTACATACGTAATGAGTTTTTCACTTTCACCAGCCTTACGGCCCAGCTTCTCATCCATCAACTTACAAAGCAGTTTTACCAGGTCAATATTCTTCCATTCATTAAATCCGCCCACATTATAATGCTCACCGGTTTTTCCTTCATGGAAAACAAGATCAATGGCCCTTGCATGATCAATGACATATAACCAGTCCCTTGTATTCTCACCCTTGCCATAAACCGGCAATGGTTTTTTATTGATGATATTATTAATGAATAAAGGGATTAATTTTTCAGGAAAATGATTAGGCCCATAATTGTTGGAGCAGTTGGTTACCACAAACGGTATGTGGAATGTTTCGCCATAAGCCCGCACAAAATGATCGGAAGAAGCTTTGCTGGCCGAATAAGGTGAGTTGGGCGCATAAGCTGTCTCTTCTGTAAAGAAGCCCGTTTCCCCTAAAGTGCCATACACTTCATCGGTGGATACATGATGAAAGCGGTGCTTGCTTAAATCTTCTTTCCAGTAATTTTTAGCAGCCGTTAAAAGATTAACCGTGCCCACAATATTGGTATAAATAAAATCCATCGGCGACAAAATAGAACGGTCAACGTGACTTTCTGCCGCCAGGTGAATGACATCGGTAATATCGTGTTGTTCAAAAATTCTTTGCAGTGTTTCCGGCTCTAATATATTGGCATGTTCAAAAACATAATTGGGTGCATGCTCTATATCTTTCAGATTTTCGAGGTTACCTGCATACGTAAGTGCATCGAGGTTTACAATTTTGTAATCCGGATACTTATTGACAAATAACCGTACTACATGCGAGCCGATGAACCCGGCTCCGCCGGTGATGAGAATGTGTTTAGACATAAGCAAACGTATAGTTTTTATGGGATTGAATAATCCGGAATAAAAAAAAATGGCTTTTGGACAAAAATGATATTTATCCGTTTAATTGTAAAGATCTTGAGCATTAGCCAAATCATCAAAAAGCTGCTTATTGAATTCATCCCTTTCCTTATCGAATATCCATCCCCATTTATTAAAGTATTTAATTGCTGATTTGATATGATGCTTCAAAAGCGTTTTATTTGAATAAGATTCTTTTTCGAAACCATGAATAATGCTCGCTTCCGGATAATACATTGTTTTAGAAACCGCATGTATCCTTCTGCAAAGGTCAACATCTTCCATATACATAAAATAGCGCTCATCAAAGAAACCAATTCGTTTCAATGTATCACAACGCAAAAACATAAAGCACCCGGACAGGTTCGGTACGTTTAAGCAATGATCGTAATTAAACCCTTTCAACTCATAATCATCGTTAATTCTTCTTGCCCAATTAGTATTTAAAAAAAAACGACGACTGATTGGGTTAATTGGTTTGGGTAACGGGTTGCAAAGCTTTTGTAATTCGCCGTTTTTGTAAAACACTTTTGGCATTAATAGCCCAACGTCAGGATGGGTTTGCATATAAGCAATAATACTTTCAAGTGTGCCGGGCGCAAATTTAATGTCAGGATTTAAAACAAGGTGATATGAAGAAAGGTTGATTGATTGATTTAAAGCAATGTTATGTGCTTTACCATAACCAATATTTTGATTATTGAAAATGTATTCAACATTAGGATTATATGCTAAATATTTAAGGCTATCTGTTTCAGAATTATCAATTAAAAACAGTTTAGTCTTAAGATTGGTTTGTAACGCACTATTAATCGCATTCTGTATAACTAATGGGTCATTATTATATATAACTATTGAGCTAACTAGCTGATACATAAACGATTTAATTCTCTTGTGATTAACTTCGATTCATTGAAAGGTTTATTGGATATTAACAGTTATAACCTGATTTTTCATTATTGAAATGTTATTGCTTGAGAAAACAATTTTATCATTAATTTTTATTAAATAATTCCTCTTTACACCTATTGCAGCCACATCATAAAATATAGCAATCCCATTTATAGTTTTATGCATTTCTTCATTAAAGTAGATTGAAGCATTATTTATCAAATTTCCATTTTTTATTACCTTAAATGTTACAATGCACGGCATGGCATCATTAGACAGTTTGTTAAAAGCCTGCTGCCAATTATTTATGCCAATAACCGGAAAGGCAAATGCAAAAGTGCTGTCTTCTTCCTTCGTTCCTGCTTTTTGATAAACATACCAAGCTGGTTTTTTTTCATCTGGAGTATCATTTGTACCAGATTTAACCGTCCATAAACCTACCTTTAGACCATTTTCGTGAATATTATCTACCAAGCCATGATAATCAAAAGCTTCAAGAGATGGTAGCCTGTTAATTTTCTTCCACATATATGCAACACCAGCTGCCTGAATAATAAGATCATCCTTGTTGTATGAATTTGAGTGAATACCTTGTTCGGTAAACATTAATGTTCTTAACTTAAGACCATTATACAAATGAGAAGCCGTTCGTACCCATGTGTCAATTAATTCGATATTTTTTGGTGTAATGAAGCTTGTGTTATGAATATTAAGCCCTGCATCTTTATCAAGCCATGTTTTAGGCCCTCGTAAACTTTGCGGATAAGGGTGATAAGCAATTCCCCATTCATAATCACCTTGTTCTTTACTTAGCAGGTTGATCATGTCAAGCATATCTTTTGGTGCATAACTTTTTGCATCGGCTGGTTTAGCCCAAAAATGTGTAAAGCATATAAGTACTTTACCTGCGGGATTGTATTGGCGTATAGTGTAATAAGCAGTGCGCATTGATCGATCATACAATTCGGTATAAGCTGGCATTTCAGCCTGTCCTGCATTTGTCCAATAATAACCATTATCTACTTCATTATGAATAACCCAGTTTGTTATTCTGCCATATTTCTTATCAGGCCTGCTATATCGTTCAGCCAGAAACCCAACTATAGCAGCATAAAAATTCATTCCAGTAACTGATGTGATATTAGCCATGCTATGAACGCCTTCATTTGAATTGGGGTAAACAAAATAAGGTTTTATTTTCTCAGGTAAATTGCGTGGTATAAGCACAAGTGCAGTTACAAAAATATTATTGTCGGTACAAAATTTTATTGTAGCGTCAAAGTTATTTACATAAGTGGGGTTAAAATAATATGTATGGCCGTTGAAGCTATAAGCATATCCTGCAGATTTAAATGTTAAGAAATTAGGTAGAATAGCGTTTACTGTAACCTGGCCGATGTTGAGATCCAATATATCTTGCTTATTATTTGGCGCTAAAGCATATCCGGCCAGCCCCTTTTTATTACTGGATTTTTCTTCAGGTAAATATTGTTTAGCTATTTCATTAATATCATTTGCATAATGGGCAAATGATTGCAGCTGGTAATTACTCCCCTTCTTTGATACTATTACCCATCTTGAATATAACCTGTCGTATCCAGTATCGTTTACGGTTGTAAAACGTTTAACCTGAATTGAAAAGGTTTTGTGTTTTGAATTTAACGGTGTAATAAAAGTGAAAGTATTTTCGACTAATTTTGTTTCATCAAACATTCTCCACTCTCCGAGGTAAAAATTTTCAGAGTTGTCTGTTATTTTTCCTTCTATGTTAATGGTGTTTTTGTTTACAGTTACATTAGTAATTTTATTTGAGAAATTACTATGCATATATTGAATAATGTTGCTGTTTATCTTACCCGTAAGGCTCTGTGCGTATGATATGTTGTAACATAAAATAGAGAGAAAAAAGGTTATAGAAAGTTCAGTAATGCAACGAGTAGCGCGTACAATAATCTTAGTTTTTATTATTAATGCAAACCGTACCATAAGTTTTCTATTGCATTATCATAAATGATATGCCAAACTTTAAATCGTGAGTCTAACTGGGTATATCAGGAGAAAAATTTTAATGACCTATATTTTAAAGCGTTTTTTACAGAAGACATAAAATTGTACACGCTAATCAAACACACTTGTTTAAAAGTAAGTGAGAATACAATTTTATTAGCTTTTTTTATTTTACTAAAAACTTCTACTTTCTTTTTTAAATCGCTATTATCATAGAAGCTGTATCCATGTTCAAAAACAGTTTTCATTATAAAAAAAATTGCATGTTTGCTATTCGCCAAATTCATAATGTAATTATCAGTGCCATAGCTCAGCAGCCTTGAATCGTACCTGAAATTATTTTTACTAATAAAAGCTTTTGATATTGCCATTCCGCTATTAACTGCTAATAGTTTGCCTTTATAAATGCCGTTTTTTATCGTTTTAAAATAAATTCCTTTTACAAAAAAAAGTTTTGCAGGGCTTATCACCATGCCATTATTTTTTGCTACAGGTAGAATTATATCAGGGTTATTATCCGAATTGGTTATATTTTGAAGTTCGTAAAAATATTCAGGCGATATTTTTGAATCGTCATCTAATATAACAAAATATTTATACTCTTCTGAAGCCATAAATTGTTCAATGGCTTCATTATAAACAAATGAAAGTGGTTTGTTAGCAGGACAATGATGATATTGAAAAAGAAATTTTTGGTTTAATAAATTTTTGTCATGGTCACTTAATGCAACAGGGCTATTATCCCATAGAAATATCAGAGCGCCCATATTTTTAAGTAAAGAAGATGCTTCAGCCAATCCTCTTAAGGTATCTGCATTTTGTAACGGCTTATTATATAATACTATTAAAATATACAACATTTACTTATTATTTCTGTTCTAGAGTACTAAGTTTCCCCGGGAAATATTTTCGTTTTAATAGTAACGGTAGGTATTTTAACACCTGGAATCTGAATGTAAGTTTTTGATAAAAATTATATTCAGATTTATTAGTGCTTGTAGATGCATTTGTATGATGCCGCCTGTGTAATAAAAGTTTTTCGGGAATAAAGCAAGTTGAAAAAAACAATTCTGCCACAAAACCTATCCATATATCATGCATGGGAATATTGTTAGGAAAGGGTAATGACAAGTTTAATACTTCTTTTTTAAAAGCCATGCTGCAGCCTTGGTATGTATTGCTGATAACATTTTTAAGAAACCCATTCCCGGCATTTTTGATGACGTAAAAAGATTCATGTAACACATTCAAATTTTCATCAACTATCCTACTGTCAGCCATAATAAGATCGTACTTTCTTAAATACTCTTTTACTATTTGTACTTTATTATCAAGCCATACATCATCCTGGTCTGCAAGAAATATTATATCACCGCTTACTCGGTTCAATGCATTTTCAAAATTATGAACGGAGCCTTTTTGTAAGCAATGCAAAATGGTTATTCTTCTATCATTAAAACTGTTTATTATTTCTATTGTTCTATCTGTAGAGCCATTATCGGAAATAATTACTTCGCTATCCTCATCAAGTTGTTTAATGATAGAACTCAGCTGATCATTTATAAATTTTTCGCCGTTGTAAGTTGCTATCACAACTGAAAGCCTACTCATTTAAATTACTTTAATTTGCATAAGTTGTACCTTGTAAAAACTAATGATGTTTGTATCTAATCGGATAATATATCTTTTGAAAGAAGTAATAAAGTTTTGCAATTGCGACCCAAAAACTTCCATAATTTTTTTTTACAATTTGAAGAGCTTCCGTTCGCCTGAAATCTTTACTTATACCATCTTTCATGGCAAACGATAGAAAACCTTTATCTTTAATAAACTTCCTTCCTTCTTTAAGCAACCTTTGGTTAAAATCAAAGTCGGCATAAATCGGATAGTCAAGTGAGAACGGCGGTTGGGGGTAAATGCTTTTTTTTATCAAAAGGGCTTGGTGATGAATAGTGTTTCCAAGGCGAAGACGAATATCTGCAGATGCTGGAAATATTCTTTCATCATCAACTTGCACATTTCCATATATAATATCAGGATTAGAATTGCTGATTATGCCCGGTAATTTTATTATTTTATCGCCGGCACCAAGAAATAATATATAGCTGTTGCTAGATGCTTTGTTCCATCCTTTATTCATCGCATCGTAAATACCTTTGTCGGGCCCGCTAGTCCAATAAGCAATCCTGGTTTCATATTTTTTTATTATATCAACCGTTCCATCTGTAGAGCCCCCGTCAACAATAATATATTCTATGTTTTTGTATGGCAAGTTAATTACAGACATTATTGTGCTTTCAATAGCCGAAACGGCATTATATACTACTGTTATTATAGAAATTGCAGGAAGGTTATTAGTTTGCATTAACTAATAGATTTTTTTGAAGAGAATCGCACTTTAGAAAAAAGCCCAAAAACTACAGGGTAAAATAATTGTAATGAAAGGCCACTAAATACAAACATGTTATCAAAAATGCTAAAGAGCATTATGCAATTAAGAATTGCAATACCTGTTACAAAAAAAGCAGAACTTTTATTCAGGCAGATAATTATTAAAAAATTAAAAACCATTATAAAAAAGAACATACTGATTACCCCCCACCATCGCAAATATGCGAACCCTCTTCCATAAACCGTTCCTACTGTAAATGATGCTGAAATTTGATGTACATGCTCATACGGAGTGGTAAAATATGTATTCCTTTTTGAGATAAAATCCGGTATAAATTCGCGGTTTATAAATGTTCCTAATCTATGTCCAGTAAAATATACCGTCTGGGTTTCATTAATTGTTTGTTGAAAATTAGCTAACGGTGAAGTTATATAGAGAAATGCCCAAAAGAATTCTTTTGGAATAGCAGACGCACGAAACTCATCAGTAGCCTGTCCTAATGAAAGAATTACATTGTTGGCTGTTTGTCCCCGCGTTGACCTTATATTCCCGGCAACTCCAAATAAAAACAACAGTGCAATAACAATAACAGCAACTTTGATTAATAATTTTTTTAAATTCTTTGAAGACATAAATAAAATAAAAAAGCTACTACCTAAATTGGTTAAAAACATTGCTCTGTTAAAAATTAAAATTGCCGGAAAGAGGCAAAGAAGAAAGCAAAAAAATAAACCCATTTTCTTTTGAGCGATAAAGTTATGAAACACGAAAACTGTCCAAAATGAGCCGAAGGTTACAAGTACAACATGAAATGTAGGGATGCCGAAACTTGTATAATCGTAATAGATAGAACTATTGAACATGGCCAATAAAGGAATCACTCCAATGTAAGCACATTCAAATAAGTAACCTATAAAAACCAATATGCTTACCGTCCAAAGTATAAATGAATTATAACTTACATCTTTGTACGAAAGATAATTAATGGAATGAAAGAAAATTCCCGCAATGAAACTTAGGATAATAGTGCCAATAATAAAAAAGAAAAGCTGTGTCGATAAAGTTGGATATAAGCCGGACCAATGAAGAAAATATAAAACTGTTGTAAACAGAAAGGCGAGTGAATAAACAATATAAGGGTTTGCTATAAGTTTTGCTTTCATCAAAACCAGTTATTTGTTCTTTATTATCTGGCTATAAATATTATTAATTTCAGTAGCATATTTATCAATGGTAAATACATCTTCGACAGTTTTAAATGCATTTTTGGAGAGCTTATTTACCAGGATTTTATCGTTTGTCAATTTTTCCATCATAAAGCTCAATTCCTCTGCACCATTTTTATAAAGCAATCCATTATAGTTATGCACTATAATTTCCTGGGTGCCGCCAGCGTTATATCCAATAACCGGAATTCCCAAACTCATTGCTTCAATTGTTACCCTTCCTAGGCCTTCATTTTTTGAGCACATTAACAGGCAATTAATTTGTTTATAAAACTCAAACGGTTTTTCAACATAGCCAGAAAATTGTAAACTTTCCTGCAATCCATATTCACTGCTCTTTTTAGAAAGAAACTGTAAATAATTTTCCTTGCCTTTACCTGCAATAAACAAAATTGTATTTCTATGTTTTTTATGAAGTAAATTAAAGGCTTTAATTGCTTCGAACTGGCCTTTCTCTTCGTTTATTAAACCAATTATTCCAAAAGCATATTTTTTATCTGTTTCAATGCTTTCACGAATTTCAAAATGCAACTTCTTCTTATTTACCTCATTTAAAAAAATCACTCCATTATAAATCACTTTTTTTATAGGAACAGAGCAGTTTTTCAGGCGTGTTTCATAAATAGCATTGCTAATGGCAACCGCCGCAGAAGCCTTACTTAACCAATAATTAAAATATCGCTTACCAAAGTTGTATTTAAACTTATAATCCTCCCATCCAAACTCTCTTAAATGCCATACATGCGGTAAACGCAACCAATACGAAAAGTATGCCCCTATAAAAGTTGCTGAAGAATTTGTATGAATAATTGTCTTCTTATTACTTTTTAAACTCTTTTTATGACGAAGAACTAAACCCCAGTTGTATAAAAACTTTGCAGCACTTTTAAACAAATTGTTTTTTTCTGCGGGATATTGAATTTCTGTTTTGAATGGAATAATGTGAAATGGTATACTTCTTTGTTTAAGTGCTTCAATTATTTTGCCATAAAAAGGTACTATTACAACCATGTCATTTATTCCACTGGCACAAAGCCCATCTATAAGATCAAGAAGCGACCTGTTAGCACCATACAATTCAACATAGTGTGTAACAAAAATGATTTTAAATTTTTCTGAAATTTTATACATGGATACGCCTATGAACTTATGAATTAAGTTTATGGATTATCTGAAAAAAGTAGAAATCATAGCTGATGTTGGCTGCATGTGTTATTAATTATTTGCTCAAGTTTTGATATGTGTTTTTTGAGGGAAAAATTTTGCTTAATGTTTTCCCTACCGGCTTTACCCATTTCTTTTGCAAGCATTTTATCTTTAAGAATTCTTATCATATTATTGGCCATGCCATCGACATCATGTTCTTGTACGAGCAAGCCAGTTTTTTCTTGTATAATTACATCAGTAATGCCGGTATGCTTTGTTGCAATAACAGGTAAAGCAGCAGCACTTGCTTCTAATATTGCAACGGGGGTACCTTCAGAATCGCCATCACTTGCTGTAACAGAATGTTGTACAAATGCAAGGGATTCTGAAAGCAAAATTCTAATCTTTTCAGGGTTCAACACACCAATTAATTCAATACTATTTGAAAGATTCAGTTTGTGAATAAGTTTCTCACAGGTTGTAAATAAAGGCCCATCACCTACCATTTTTAAATGAGCATCAGGAAAAATTGCCTTCACCTTTTTAAAGGCCTCAATTGTTTTTTGCGGGGCTTTCTTTTCTACAAATCTTCCCACAGCCAAAAAGGTATTTGACTGGTAATTGTTTTTTATATAAAAGAAGTCGTCAGCAGGTCCATAGGGGTTAAGTTCTATTTTTTCAGCAGGGCATCCCAATAAAATCAATTGTTGCACCATGTGGTTAGATACGGCAATCACTTTAAAAGCTTGCTTAAACATTAGGATATACAAGTCCTTATATTGTTCCAATAGTTTGATGTGATATGCATCAAGACCATGAAAATGAATAATTAAAGGTATATGTAAATGTTTGCAAATGTTCATCATTTCAGCGCCAGTCATTCCATATTCTGCCAAAACAACCTGTACCCCTTCCTGCTTAAAATATTGTATAAGCTTACGTTCATGAAAACTTAAATTATTTTTAAATAGCCTGTGTAATTTTCTTCTTACCCTGTTTATAAACGAATACTTTAAAAAAAATTTGCCATCTTCAGATTGTGTTGGTATCGTGCCACCAAACAGAAATTTAATATTGGCGTTGATTTTATTTTTGTGATTTTGAATAAATGTTTCTGAATAAACATTTTTGTTAGGAGATATAAGTGCTACTGTTATCATTATTTTAATGCTATAACTTTAATGCTGGTTGATTCCCAGGGGTTAATAAGGTTAGCAGGGAAGGTAATAGATGTTTTCAAAGGCTTCTAAGGCCTATCAGTATAAAAAAAATAATTCGTATAGGATATTGCTTTAAGTTCCAGTTTTAAATTTCCTATTTAAGTAAAGTACTTTTAAGTGCTGCATTAACTTAGTTAATTCGGGACGCGTTTCTATTATAATGATTAAAAGCCAAAATATTAATCCACCAAAAAGCATGTAGGCAAGAGAATTGTAAATGCCAATCCATATTACAATTGATAATATTAATTTAGATAACCAAAAAATTAAAAAACCTGATTTGAATTTCATTTTATATTTAAAAACATATAAAATATATAAAGGTAATGTTAAGCAAATGAAGGCTAATGCATAAAACGCAGCAATAGCGGTTAAAGATATAGTAGCCCCATATATTATGCCTGCTATAATAAATCCTGAACTTAGCCAACCTGCAAACATTAAAAGTCTTTCCATTTTTTCCATTACCATGATACTCCCTACAGTAGATAATAATGTTTGGGTTAATATGAGTAGCCCGAAATAGGGGAGCAACTGTGAAACTTCATTCCAATTATTTCCCCATAAAATTGAAACAAACCCTTTGGGAAATAGTATTAATATCAATGCAATAGGAAAGGCTATGATGGAAATCACTTTTAAAATAATATAATACTCTTGTTGTACGTCTCCGCCTTCCTTTTTAAATTTTACAAGGCTTGGAAATAAAACCGAATTAAAGAGACCCGTTACCAAATTAAGCGGTAATTGTAGCATTAGGTATGCTCTGTTATAAACACCAAGTTCATTTGTTCCATAAAACTTTCCAACAATAAGATTGTCGGTATTTCTCGCCCAATAATTAACAGCATTAAAACCCATCAAACTACCAATTAGTTTTCGTGCCAGATAAAAGGATTTAAAGAGAACAGGCTTTTTAATCAATGAAATTTTAATATTAGTTTTATGGTAAACCAAACCAATTACAATAAAGATGTTTACATATTGGGACCATATTAAAGACCAATATGTAAATCCTACATAGGCTAAACAAATGGTGCTGAGCGTAGCAACAACTGTACTATAGAACACGGTTTTTCCAATAAAGGCAAATTGCAGTTGTTTCTGAAGCACCGCTAGCGGCACTATACTTAGAGATCGAAAAATGAATAAAAACGCAATAGCTATGCCAGGCAATATTAATTGCGAAGAGTTATAAAATAATGAAATAGGATAAATTAATAAAAGTGTAATTATGCACAATAGTAATCCTGTGGCGATAGATACAGCATTCAAACCTCTATAAAATGTATCTCTATAGTCAGAACGTATTATCGCCATTGAAATACCGCTATCAGAAAATACTGTTATAAAACCGGAGAATACTGTAATCAATCCTACTAAACCGAAGTCTGACGGAAGTAATAAACGGGAAGTAATAAAACTCGCAAAAAAACTAATTATTTGACTTAAGTAACTATATCCCCCCGTTATAAGGATATTTTTAAAAAAGAGTTTTCTAAAGGACATTAATATTGTAGCAGGATAAGTATTGTTTTAATTAAACTGTTAAGCAGTTTTTAGCATCCTGCTTGTTCCTATTGAAACCATTTGTTCAAAAATTTTTACAACAATAGAGATAAATTTAATGCTGTAAGTAATTAAATGTTTTTTTCAAAATAAGAAAAACAACCGTAAAAAATGCGCCGATAAGCCCACCAATTATAATTGAGGATAGTCGTCCGGGTTTATTTGCTTCTAAAGGTAAAGTAGGCTCATCAATTACCTGGTAAAGAGGAGTTTCTTTTTGCAGTGTAATTTTTGCCAGTTCAAGGTTCTGCAGCACCTGCCCATAAGCTTGCCCCAAAGCGGCAGCTTTTGCTTGATTTTGTTGAGCGCCTGCCCTTCGCACCTGATAAGCCGGATTTAAATTAAAGGCTTGGTCAGTTTCTGCTCCAACAGCTGTAATTGCACTACCTAAAACATCCCTTAAACTATCTGCTTCTTTTTTTAGCATGTTTAAATTTTCTTTGGCTATGCTGGTTTTGGTATCAATATAAAAAGCTGAAGTTACTGCTACAAGATATTTAGTAAGGTAAAAAGAGAATTCCGGGTTTTTCGAGGTGGTTGTAACTGCATAAATGCTTTGGGCTTTATCAGGTTTTGAGACGTCAAGCATTTCATTTTGTACAATGTTATAAATAGTCCTGAATAAACTATCTTGTATTAAAGTCATTCGTAAAGGATCATCTGGAAACGGATACGCTTTTCTTAATTTTTCATCTTTTTGCCAGGCTTCATTCAGTTTATTATTCCTGATTAAAATGTTTAAAAGGATTTCATTACTCTCAATTGGTTTTGAGAATAAAGCCTGCTGCACCATTCGTCTTGACTTCATCAATGTAATAATATTGTCGCCTGAGAAAACATCATTATTGTCATTTCCAAAGCTAATTCCAAACTGGTTAGCAAGCCCCATCAAATTTCCCCCAGATGACGAATTTGTTGAAAGAACAAAATTAATTCTTGCTTTATATTCTGATTCTGCAATTGATGCGTATATCAATCCGATCAGCCCACTTAAAACTCCAACTATTGCAATAATTAGCCATTTCGAAAAAAGAAATCGAACAATTTTTTTTATTTGTTTAAAAATATCTTTTACAGTAACCTCTTCGTTATTTTCCATTACTATTGCTCAATTAAGCGCTATTCGTTTATTAATTATCAATTCCTCAATATCGCTATCACCACTCCCGCCAATGAAGCCAAAGCACTTGCAATGCCTATAAACTCACCCGGTGATAATCTTCGTTTTTCTTCCTTCATCGGCACAATTACCTCCGCCCCTGGCCTAACTTCCGGTGTACTTTTAAAAAACAAGAACCCTCTCTTTGCAGCAGCTTTGCCATTGGCATATACCACATAAGTCCTGCTCTTTTTGCCGTTTTCAGAAACACCACCGGCAGCAGCTACATAATCATTTACGTTGTACCTTTTATTATACGGTATTTGTGTGGGGAATAATACACTGCCGCTTATCCTTACCTGTGCATTATATTTAGGAATAATTAATTCATCCCCGGCCATTAGCACCACATCTTCCGGAGAACCGGGATGAGACAATATTTCTTTTATATCCAGGGGCAATTGGTCCGATTGTTTTTGGGCAACTTGCTGCTGTTGTAAAATCGTTGAATCATCCAGCTGTTGCTGAATGTTGGAAATGACTTGTTGTTTAGCTTGTGCCGTTTGATCACTAAAGTTATACCGCTTTATATAAGCGCCGTCAAGATAAGCCTCTGGTGTAAAGCCGCCAGCGCGTTTTATAAGATCGCTCACACGCTCTTCCCGTTTTTCCAAAACATAAGGTCCCGGATATTGCAACTGACCGGAAACCTTAACCGATTGAAATGCAATAAAACCTGGCTTACGCTTGATGGTTACAATATCGGATGGCTGCAGAAACACATTATTATTGGCTGCAGAAATATCATCTATATTATTTACTTCTATAATAGTGCTCGCCCTCACATCCTGCGCCGTTAGTGAATCCCTTCTTATCAACCGTGCCACTTCTATACGTTGCGGGAAAGCAGCATCGGTGAAACCGCCGGCCTGAAGGATAACATCTTTTAAAGAAAGGCTGTCGCGAAAATCATAATAACCAGGATTTCTTACTTCACCCAAAACAGATACAAAATACTGGTCCCTTAAATCGAAGATGGAATTGATAACAACCGAGTCTTCACGCTTTAATAAGATAGCCTTTTCAGCCAGCGTATCAGATGGATTGAAGGAAAGCAGCTCTTTTGTAAAATCCGGCTTTAAACGGAATATCTGGGCACGCTGTGTAAATGCATCTTCACGTAATCCATCCGCTTTATTAATTAAATCCCTTAATGTCATCCCATCTGTCAGCTCATAAATTCCTTCCCGGAAAACAGCGCCTGTGAGCGAAATCCGGTTACCATACCTGTTTAATATTCTGCTTACAATTACGCTGTCGCCGCCCTGCATCTGGTAGGAATTAAAGTTGGCTGCGCTCACATCTTTTACGCCGAGTTCCCTTCCGGTAAACTGAACAATTTTTACAGATGCCTTATAAGCACTGTCCGTAAAACCGGAAGCATAGGTAAGCAGATCGCTCATTGTTTCGCCAGGCAGCATTTCAAAAATACCGGGACGTTTTACATAGCCATCAATAATCACCCTTGTTTTATAAGTTGGGATTCTTATTACATCATTATTTTGCAGCGTTATATTATCGCTTGCATCGCCATTAACAAGAAATCGATAGAGGTCTATCGTTCTATACAACTTATTACTCCTGATCAATTCAATACTCCTGAAACTGCCAAATTCTGCCGGGCCACCTGCCACGAACAATGCATTAAAAGCTGTGGCCAATGAAGGCACTGTATAATTACCTGGCTTATTGCTGCCAATTACCGTTATGCTTATACTTTTTATCTGGCCTACAGTTATACTAAGTTTTGAGCCTCCGGAGCGCAACGTTGAGTAAGCCGTACGGCCCATTAAGCTGCTTATTTTTTGTGTGGCATTTTCTATGCTTAAACCTGCTACCTGCACCTGGCCAACATTTGGAATGAGAATATTCCCTTCAGGAGAAACATTTAATTGCATGCTTGCTTCCTGAACGCCGTACACATTAACATTAAGCTGATCGTTAGGCCCAATAATATAATTAACCGGGGTTGCAACAGGTATATTAGGTTGAAAGTTTAATGTTGGATTATTAAAAAGCTCTGCGCCAAAAATGCGTGGGTCAATTAATGGCTTATGTTCAGTTGTATCGTAATATTGATTTATGGTTGTATCCTGAAGGTTTTGCGTAAGCTGGGTGTCAGGCTGATTTCTTTGAATATTATTATTCTGACTTGGATTTGTTGTATTTAGCTGCAACAGGCGTGACCGCAATTTCTGAACTTCACTTACCGGCATTCCCTTGGAAATGGCCAGTTGTTCCGCCTGCTGTTGCGTTAAGCCTGAGGTTTCTAGCTGCTTTTTCAGTTTTAAAATGTCAGCATCAGACAGCTTATCTACTTTAACCGTACTTAAGTCCGTGCCCCGTAATAAATCCTGGCTTTGTGCTGTAAATGTGAGACATAAAAAAAATAAAGCCAGGCTTAACAGCCGGAGTATTGATTTTTTATACATTATACTATAATGTTCTGATGTAAATATATGGCTTCGCCCCCTGAGTCACACTAAAATAAAAAAACCTTCAAGCTTAAGAAGGTTCTATTTTAAAAATTGAGGGCTCATTAATAATTCAAAAAATATGGCGGCAAATATAACAATTTTAGAGCTGTTTGTTGCCCAGTTAAAATCTTTAACTAATTTGAAATTATACTTAGAAGAGAACCTGGGCTTTCTGCAGGCTTTCGGGCCTGCCCACATCTATAAATTTTGAGCCGGAATGGTTATAGGAAAGGATTGAATGGCTGGCGCATAATGATAAATACACATCAACCATGGAAAACTTTATTTCAGGTGGTTGCATTAACGGAAATATTTTTGTGCTGATGATATGTAAGCCGCTAAAAGCCTCCGATATTAAATTATTTTCATGCCGCATGACTTTTTCTTCGCCGGTCTTTATGTTTTTCCAGCCGCACAAAATACCTGCTTCATTAAATAAAAAGTACCGCGACGTTTCACGGTTGGTGGTTGCTAGTGTTGCCAGCGGTTTATTTTTTTTATGAAAGGCTATCATTTCATCCAAATGTAAATCTGTAAGCACGTCAACATTCATCAGTACAAAATCTTCTTCATCTTTAAAAAACCATGCTGCCCTTCTTAAACCACCGCCGGTTTCGAGTATGGCGTCTGTTTCATCTGAAACGCTTACGCGGCTTCCCCAGCCATCATTATTTTTTATAGCCTGGATAATTTGTTCGGCAAAATGATGCACGTTTACCACCACATCATATATACCAAACTGCCGCAGGTATTCAATATTGTGTTGCAATAAAGATTTGCCGTTTACTTCCGCCAGCGCTTTTGGATGATGTTCTGTAAATGGTTTTAGTCTTGTACCGAAACCGGCTGCGAGCAACATTGCCTTCATGCAATTTCCGTTTGTTTGGTTGAAATTTCTTTTACCCAGTTACATTCATTCAAATGTGTTACCCGCACTTTTACCTTGTATTTTGCAACAAGATGTTTGGCAGTTTGTTCGGCAGCATACACGCTGCGGTGCTGGCCGCCGGTGCAGCCGAAATTTATCATAAGGTTACTGAACCCACGCTTAATAAAATCCTCCACCGAAATATCAACCACATCATATATGCCGTTTAAAAACTCGTTCATGCGTGTTCTTTGTTCAAGAAAATCGGTAACTTTTTTATGCTGGCCCGTAAGCGTTTTATATTCTTCAAATCGGCCCGGGTTCAGCAGGCCACGGCAATCAAATACAAAACCGCCGCCGTTGCCGCTTTCATCCTGCGGAATTCCTTTTTTATAAGAGAAGCTATTAATAGTTACAACAAGCGGCGTATGCTGGTCTGCCTGGAATGGTTCAAAATTGGTTATAATTTCCGGCGATGTGATCGCATCAAGCATGCGGGTTAATTCGGAAGTACTAATGCCCACATGACTGTTTTGCAAAAAGTTCTTAAGGTTTTTTAAAGCTATGGGAATGCTGGTTAGAAAATGCGCTTTGCGTTCAAACAAGCCCCTGAAACCGTAAGCGCCCAGCACCTGCAGCATGCGTATCAAAACATAGCCATTATATTGACCAACAAAAACCTGCCGGTCAATAGGCCTGGAAAGCAATTCATCAATAACGTTAAGATAATATTTCAGCAGCTGTTCTTTCCATTCATCGCTGAGGTTGGCTTTTGCCTGCCATAATAAACTTGCAACATCATACTGGAGAGCGCCTTTCATGCCGCCCTGGAAATCTATGAAATGAACCTCGTCATTATTAATAATAATATTACGGCTTTGAAAATCGCGGAACATAAAATATTTATATTCCGTTTTAGTAAGATATGTTGCCAATGCGTCAAAATCATCCAGCATTGCCTGCTTATCATATGGCAACTGAAGGGTATCGAGAAAATAATATTTAAAATATAACAGGTCGCTTAAAATAGCCTGCCGGCCAAATTCTTTTGCTGTTAAGCATAAATCATAATCCATGTCTTTATCGCCTGCAATCTGCACATGGGCCAGTTGTTTCAGGCTTTCTTTGTATAAACGAAAAGTATAGTCGGTGTAGCCATGCTTTTCCAACATATCAAGCAGGCAAACTGTGCCAAGGTCTTCCTGTATATAAGTTGTCTGCTCATCATTTACAAAATAAATTTCGGGCACAGGCAGTTGCTTGTCTCTGAAATGTTTGCTGAAAGCTATAAAGGTTTTGTTTTCTTTTATATTAAGATTATAGGTGGCGATATAGGTTTTATCGCTAAAAAAGATACGGAAATAAATCCTGTCGCTGCCGCTGCGTGGTAGTTGTTCAATGTGTTCCGGAGCCTGCTTAAGATAAGCTTCACACAATTCCCATATTTTATCGATTAGTATTTTCATTGGTGCAAGTCTGTTTTTTCAATGGTTTCATGTAACGTCCTGTTGTACATTCCCCTGCTTGAAAAATATATTCTACATGGGCGTTTCATTGGCAGGTACTTTTATTTTTTTAGGGCGGTAAATGTAATCTTAAAATTGTTAAGAAAATGAAGTTATGAATTTGGAAAATGTATTGCTTTTTTGTTGAAAAAAGGCCGGCAAGAATAGATCATAGCACGGCCTGGAACTAAATCATAAAAGAACGAATTGCTTATTAAAAGCTCAGTGGCACATTTAATTTTATACCAAAATTCCTGCCCATATTGAACACTCCTTGCCTGCCTGTAACATTATTAACAGCGAGATACTTAAAGCGGCTTAAATTATTCTGATAGGCAATGTCCCCAAGGTTTTCACCTGTAATGCTAAGGGTGCAAATAGTTTTGCCTTTACGGGCAATATCTGCTGAAACATGTGCACCCATTAGCCAGTAACCGGGTGTTGCAGTTTCTGTGTTATAACCGGTGAAAGGATCGTTCTGTGCAAAATTATAATCGCTTTCAATTCCTGCAGTAATGTTACGGATGAAATTGCCCTTGCGTAAAACATCCACGGCAAGTGAAGTGATTAAGCGCGCCGATGGTACAAAAGGAATATTATCTGATCCATCAATAGCTTTTGAAAACTGCCCGCGGGCATAAGAAAATGTATTCTTGAAATGCAGCCAGTCCAAAGGATGCGGATGTATGTCGAGGCTGAATTCAGCACCGTATAAATGAGCCGTTTGCTGCGCAAATTTAAATACCTGCAGTTCATCGCCGCTTTCGGGATCAACAATTAAAGAATCGCCGCCTGAAGCATTTTGCATGCGTTCATAGAAAATAAAATTATGAATGTGATTGTAGAACAAACTTGCATCGAGTGAAACGTGTTCCGTGGTCAATTCAATACCTGCATCCCCCTGCAAACTCGTTTCGGATTTTAAATCAGGATTACCCACTTCATAACGGTTGGTGCCCTCGTGTGCGCCATTGCTCGAAAGCTCTGCAAAATTCGGCGCCCTGAAGCCACGTGCAATATTGGCTTTAAAAGCAAGCGTTTTTGATATTTCATAACTCAGGCCTGCGCTGCCTGAAATGTTTGAATAATTTTTATGAAAGGCCACGAATTTAGTTTCGCCATTTTCCTGCATGGCATCTCCAACGGCATGCCTTGTATCGTATCTTAGGCCGCCGCTTACTGTTAGTTTGTCTTTTGTATATTGTGTGAAAGCAAAACCGCCAATATCAAACAAATTATAATCGGGAATTAAAACCTCTTCTGCTTTATTTTCATTGGTTTGATACATGCCTGTTACGCCAAAGCTCGTGCGCCAGTTATTATTATACGGCAAATGCCAGCGCACAGCATAATTAACGGTTTGAAGATTGAACCATGCATTAGGTGTTGATGCATCATCAGGATTGCCAAACTCCTGGCGCTGGTTATGCTGGTACCCAACAACAACATCCACATTACTTGCACCAACCTTAAAGTTATTATCACCTGTAACTTTAAAATGGCGAATGTGTTGAAAAGGAATTTCCATTGATGTTGTTTTAAAATCATCATTCGTTGCAATAGCTTCTGCACCGCCGGGCAATGTTTTTACAAACTGCCCCGTAGCTTCATCGCGGTCGCCTTCAACCATACCAATATGCTGATCGAAATTGCTCACAAGCAAATGGCTGTAGCCCCAATTGCCGCGATAACCAATCATGCCGCCAAAATTCTTGTTATAAAATTTTGAATTGAAGACATAACCATCATATTTATTCTTATAATCCTGTGCGCCTTTGTAAGAACCGTAAGCATTCCAGCTAAAACCATTTTTTGTACCGGCGATGTTGCCATAAAAACCACGTAATGCATTATTGGTTTGATATTCACTTAAAAAGTTTGCCTTGATTGTTCCTTCCGGTACAGGCACCTGTGACTGTATATTAATCACACCAGCCAATGCATCGCTTCCATACATTAAAGAAGCAGGCCCTTTTAATACTTCCACGCGCTGAACACTGTAATCATCAATTTCAATTCCATGTTCATCGCCCCATTGCTGGCCTTCCTGCGGAATGTTATCATTTATAGTGAGCACCCTATTATAGCCCAGGCCGCGTATAAACGGTTTTGAAATGGCCGGCCCGGTTGTAACAGCGTTTACACCCGGTACTAATTTAGTTAGTACATCAATAGCATTGGTAGCGGTGGTATTTACAAGGTCCTGTCGCTTCACAACACTTACCGGCTGCGGATTTTGTTTAATTAATGTGGCTGATGAAACACCGGTTACCGTTACGGTTTCATTTTCTACTGCTGTTTCATTTAATATAAAATCTTTTTGAACGGAACTTCTTAAATCAATCATCTGGGCATTGGTAGAAAAACCAATGTAAGAAACTTCCACCAGGTACTTACCAGGCGGAATATTATTTACCTGGTAGGTGCCATCCTGTTTGGAAATAACACCTTTATTTATATCATGAATAAGGATAGATGCACCTGGCAAAGCGGCGCCGGTTTTGGAATCGGTAATTTTCCCGGAAAGCGAAGTTGTTTTTTGTGCGTTGCAAAAGGAGAAGGCACTTAATATTAATATTGTATATAGTAACCCGTATTTTAAATAAGACATTGCTTAAGTTTTAAAGATTGATTTAATGCATCAATCCTGATAATTAAAATTGTTAATCAAAAAAACACTTAAGCAAAAGATGGAGGATCTGTTCCGGATGAACTTTCAACAATGGAACTATATGCAGGTAATAAATAGTAATAAAAAGCAGTAATACGGTGTTCAGGTGTTATAATTTCAATCTTGCTTACAACAGCATCGTTGTCTTGTGTAAGATGGAAGTCGCATATGCTGCAGGAGAAGTCTGCTTTTACATCAGCATCGCTGTTATCGGGCTGATGATGATGGCAGGCTAAAGAAATTTCATGTGTATGTAATGCCTTTACAGCATGCACCAGCACAAACAGCGTAAGAAAAAGAATTGCGCTTGTTTTTTTGAAATATGATGCATGTAATAAATTCATCGCAGGCAAAAGTAAAACAACTTATAAATTACAACAATGTTGCAAATTTTAATTATGGTTAAATTTCTTTAACAGCATTATACTTATAAATATTAACGGTCTCATTTATCTGCTGTAAGCTCTTTCAATTTTTCCCACATTTCAGGAATGCGCTTTATCCATACAAGTTCTTTCCGCTTGGTTTGCGCATCAATAGCAGGCGTTCCAAAATAGGTTTTATCACCATCAAGTGAAGAAGGAACGCCGCTTTGTGCAAACACCACCGCATTAGCACCAATGTTTAATGTTTTACTTACACCAACCTGTCCCCACAGCACAACGCCATCTTCAATAACGGAGGCGCCTGCAATGCCCACCTGCGCAGCGAATAAACAATTGCGGCCAACATTTGTATCATGGCCAATATGCACAAGGTTATCCATCTTTGTTCCTTTGCCTATGCGGGTTGAAGCGGTAACACCTCTGTCTATCGTGCAGTTAGCGCCAATCTCAACATTATCTTCGATAATAACATTACCACAACTCTGCATTTTCTTATACCACACCTCGCGTTCCTTTTTTGTATTATAATAAAAAGCATCGCTGCCTATTACTGTTCCGGACTGAATAATAGCGTTATTGCCAATCTCTGTATAATCCATTAAAGTAACATTGGGATAAATAACACAGTTACTACCAATCTTTACATCTTTACCAATAAATACATTTGGCATTATAACTGTGCCTTCGCCTATAACTGCGTTTTCGTTTTGCAATTTTTTTGCGGGATTGAGTGGCCGGAAATGATTTACAATTTTTAAATAGGCTTCGAATGGTTCCTGGGTAACAAGCAAATTTTTTCCGGCTGGTACGGTTACATCTTTTGTATTGATGATGATATGCGTTGCCGCGCTGTTTAAGCTTGCCTCATAATATTTTGGATGATCAACGAAACACAAATCGCCCTCTTCTACTTTATGAATTTCATTAATACCATAAGCCTGTGATGCAGCGTCGCCAACTATTTCAGCGTTTATCAGCTCTGCAATCTCATTTAAAGAAACAGGTTGGGGAAACTTCATTGATTAAATATTTTATGCAGCAAAGTTAAGTTGTAGTATATGGCTTACTGCATGTTTATAAGTTTTATAAATTCATTTTAAGCTATGAAAATTTACTTTTTGATTTTTGATTTTTGTTTTTTATTTAAAGCAATTCACATCAATAA
The DNA here is from genome assembly GCF_051953455.1 of Parafilimonas sp. Classification (NCBI taxonomy): domain Bacteria; kingdom Pseudomonadati; phylum Bacteroidota; class Chitinophagia; order Chitinophagales; family Chitinophagaceae; genus Parafilimonas; species Parafilimonas sp. Next base: position 31,447 of record NZ_JBQCIT010000048.1, read on the forward strand.
AAAAAATTGTGCATAAAATTGTTTGAAAATTTTTTTGTGCAAGTAAAAACTATATCTAATATTGTGTCGGGAAATTTATTTCCCAGTTACTTACTAACCCATATATATACAAGGTCCCCCGATAAGTCGGGGGATTTTTTATTGTTATGTTTCGCTACTTTATCATATATAAGCCATATAAAACTTTATCTCAATTCACTTCATCAATTGATAATAAAAAAACATTAGCTGATTATTTTACTGTTCCAAAAAGCGTTTATCCTGTTGGCAGGTTAGATGAAGACAGTGAAGGTTTATTGATATTAACCAACGATACAAAGCTTAATCACCGGTTATTGAATCCGGCATTTGAACATGAAAGGGAATACTGGGTTCAGCTTGACGGAGAAATTACAGATGAAGCTATAACACAGATGCAGCAAGGATTGCAGCTCAATATAAAATCTTCATTGCATCAAACAAAAACAAGCGGTGTAATTATATTTGATGAGGCGCCTGCAGTTGCTGAACGTGTACCGCCCGTTCGCTATCGTGCAAACATCCCAACATCATGGATAAAAATAATTTTACGCGAAGGCAAGAACAGGCAGGTAAGAAAAATGACGGCGAAAGTTGGTTTTCCAACACTGCGTTTAATCCGTTATCGAATTGAAGACATTACTTTAAATGATATGAAGCCGGGTACGATAATAGAGCTTTCTAAAAAATCAATTTATAAAAAACTGTTTCATGGAAGTATATGAAGTGCGGGATGAAATGTATTCGATCACAACAGATGTTTCCAAACTTGATGTTAACGTTATACATCAGTTTCTTTCAAAAGAATCTTATTGGGCGCAAAGTGTTCCCATGCATATAATTGAGAAAGCAATTAAAAATTCTTTATGCTTTGGATTGTTTTATAAGGATGTGCAAATTGGCTTTGCAAGATTAATAACAGATAAAGCCACGTTTGCCTATCTGGCCGATGTGTTTATTATTAATGAATTTAGAGGCAAAGGATTATCCAAGTGGCTGATGAAAGCAATTCACGCGCATCCTGAATTGCAGAATTTAAGAAGATGGCTGCTTACCACAAACGATGCGCATGGTTTATATGAGCAGTTTGGGTGGACTAAAGTGCCTGATGATTATGTTTATCGTTTTATGATGCGGCATAATCCCGATGTTTATAAGAATATGGAGAATGCATAAACGAAAAGGCGTCCTGAATTTTTAAATCCGGACGCTCTTGCTTTGCTTTAGCTGTCATAAGAATTATTTCTGGAGCTTACATGGCAGCAAGCTGTACCTTTTGTGTAAGCTCTACTACGTTTTCGCGGAACAAGCTATCTGTATCCATAAGGTCTTTTACAGTCTGGCAACTGTGTATAACAGTTGTGTGGTCTCTGCCACCAAAATGTTCGCCAATAGTTTTTAAGGAGTTTTTAGTGAAGGCTTTTGCAAGGTACATGGTTATTTGTCTTGCCTGTACAATTTCGCGTTTGCGAGTTTTCTGCAGCAGCTTATCATAAGGTACTGCAAAGAATTCACAAACCATTTTCTGAATGGCGTCAATCGTAATTTCCTTGCTGCTGGTCCGTATAAAATTACGCAGTACTTTCTTGGCCAGGTCGAGATCTATTTCCCTTTTATTAAGTGAAGACTGGGCCAGCAAAGAAATCATGGCGCCCTCCAGTTCGCGTACATTATTACTGATATTATACGCCACGTATTTTACAACATCCTTTGGTAATTCAAGGCCATCATTCTTCATTTTACGCTCAAGGATTTCAATGCGTGTTTCATAATCAGGCACCTGCAGATCAGCACTTAAACCCCAGCGGAAACGGCTTAATAAACGCTCCTGCATGCCATCAAGGTCCTTGGGCGGCTTATCAGATGTAAGCACCAGTTGTTTACCGCTTTGATGCAAATGATTAAAGATGGCAAAAAGTGCGTCCTGCGATTTTTCAGCTTTGGCAAAGAACTGCACATCATCAATAATTAAAACATCTATTAACTGATAAAAATGAATAAAATCGTTGATGGCATTATTGCGGCTGTGATCCTGGAACTGGTTAATAAATTTTTCACTGCTTACATATAAAACAATCTTGTGCGGGTGCAGGCGCTTTACTTCATTGCCTATTGACTGGCCAAGGTGTGTTTTACCCAAGCCCACACCGCCGTATATAACCAACGGATTAAATGAACTTGCGCCGGGTTTTTCAGCAACAGTTTTGCCTGCACGGCGCGCCACACGGTTACAATCACCCTCAATGAATGAATCGAAAACATAAGCAGAATTGAGCTGCGGGTCAATCTGCATTTTCTTTATGCCCGGAATGACGAAAGGGTTTTTAACCTCATCATTTATTACAAGAGGAAAGCTCATTTCGTTATTGTTATAAAATTTTATATTACCGGCAGGCACATCCATGCTGCCGTTCTTTCCTTTACTGCCACTGTCAACTAAAATGCGGTATTCAAGCCTTGCAGTTTTACCAAGCTCACGTTTAAGTGTTTTTGCAAGAAGTGTTACATAATGCTCTTCAAGGTACTCAAAAAAGAATTGACTTGGAACTTCAATTAATAAAACATTGCCATTTAATTCAAGAGGGTTGATTGGTTCAAACCATGTTTTAAAATGCTGCCACTCTACTATATCTTTTATAATCTTTAAACAATTTTCCCATACTTTTTCTGCGGTTTTATTCATAGCAATTTCAAACATTATTTGAGTTAGTAGATTCTGTTCAACTGATAAAAAATCCCAAAAAAAATTTCATGATTTTCATAACGAAATTTCTTTGGGGACAGGAGGACGAATATCAAGACTAATATGTTGAAAAAAAAATTTTTTTAAGCGCATTTTTTTTACTTGAGCCTCGCTAAAAATAATTTTGGAAGCGCAAATATTTATAAATGAATAACATCAGCACGTTGATGTTTTTTAAATGCGATTTAAAAAAAATTTCCCTTTGTTTTTTTGATAAAAAAAGTGTAATAAAAAAGAAATTTTAAATATAAAAAGGGCTCATGTTTTTTTATGCATGAACCTTTTTTCTGAAAGCCTTATACAGCTTATGTTTGATGAAAATTATGTTGATAAATTATTTATGGAACAAAGTTTTGAAGTTATCAGGGATTTAAAATTTTTCACGAATTTCAATTTTTAATACCTGCATTCATGTTTATAAAACGCAAACCCTTGCTCTTATTTATAATATCGCTTTTGTATTGCTGCACTGCACTCTCTCAGGAAAAAAAGGATACGATTTATTTTGATCAGAATTGGTCAATATGTGAAAAACCTGTTGCGGAATATTACCGGGTATGTACATTAAACAAGGAGAAATCAATTTTTTATAAAGGCGACGTGGAAGATTATTTTATAAATGGGAAATTAGAAATGAAAGGACATTATAGTAATGATGGTAAGAAAAACGGGGCTTTTATTTTTTATAATAAAAACGGGGAACTGGTTAAAAATGGATTATACAAAGACAATGAGATGAAGGGGGATTGGTTGTATTATGATAACCTTGGAAGAATGGTGGTGCACTATATATGCAACAGCTCAACAGATTTTACCCCGGAACTTATTATAAATAACAATGGCGATACTTTATTGAAAGATGGTAACGGAAGATTTTCTTTTGACGTCCAAAAGGATTTGCCAAATATTTTCCCGGTTTCGGCAACATACATAGTAGAAGGTGAAGTAAAAAATCACATGAAAAACGGAACTTTTAAATATTCAAGTTTTACGTCCACGAAATATGAAGCCGTTTATACAGAAATATTCAAAGATGGCAGGTTTATCAGAGCAAATGAAAGAAATATGGTTTTAAATTATCATGTGCTGAACAAACCGTTAACGCTGCTAAACCTTACGGACAGAAATCTTGATAAAGTTGATAAATTCTATCATTTAAGCATTGTTTTTGGGTTTGACAGGAACTCCGATGATAAGCTGATAAACTTTTTACTCAATAATGAAACACCTTTCATTCAATTTAAAGCACAGCAGCCTTCTGATAATGATAAAGCCTTTTTTTATATAATAAAAAACGTTATACTTAATAGTTCATTTAAACAATTTTACATTGGAAATATGCTTGCCCCCCTTAATAATAATACTGCGCAAATTTATTTGCATCGTGTTTTTCTAAATTCGAAGGAAACGGTCTTTCCAAAAATAGAAGGTGATATCGTTTTAACTGTTGATACGTTTGGTTATGTTATACACGCTGCCTTCAGTTCAGGTCTTCCAAAAAAAGAAGTTAATTATATGCATTACTATTTTTCACGGTTGGCAGACCTGGCACCTTATGAAGACAGGGGTGAAAAAGTGATGAAAAATGTAGCCTTTAAATTGGCTATGCTTATTGACACTCTTAAAAGCGATTCAATCCGCGTAAATTATGTTGTATATAAAGCTGATTCAATAAAGGCAAATGAGCTTCGTAACTATCTTGCGGAACAGATGCTGGACACCGAAGTCCAAATACTGGCGAAGTTTCCTGGCGGTAACAACGCATGGCTGCGTTACCTGGAGAGAAATCTCAATGTACGAGTAGCTAAACAGCATGGGGTTCCAAACGGCCATTATACTGTTACAATTAGTTTCCTGGTTAATGCTGACGGCAGCATTTCAGATGTGCATGCAGAAAATGATCCAGGTTACGGAACAGCAGAAGAAGCTGTACGGGTTATGAAAAGAATGCCCAGGTGGATACCTGCCATCAGAGATGGAAAAAATGTAAAATACCGCCAAAAACAAAATATTGTTTTCGTGGTTTCCGGTGGGTAGAAACTTTAAATCCCTGCCAGTTCCAAACTCTTCTTTTTTAATCTTCTTATTTCCACATCTTCAATAACCGGTTCGGGTGATAAGATAAGCGAAGTATTATTTTCCCTCCACCAGTTATTATTTTTTAATTCAGTGAAAGGCAAAACGCCAACGAGATATTTACGTTCTGCCTCAGCATGCCATTCTTCAATCCATTCAAATTTTTCCTTGGGAATATATTGCCAGTCATCGAAGCTTACATAAGCTTTTATATAAAAATCTTCGCTTAGTTCAGGAACAATATGGTGATATAGTTTTTTATATTCATATCTGTAATTATAACGCAATGCAGATATATCGCTCAGCACAGCAGAAGCCGTGGGAAAGCTGCCCGCACCCTTGCCATAAAAGAATTGTTTATCAGCAAAAGAGCTTTCAAGAACAACGCCATTGTATTCATTTTTTACAAACGATAAATGATCATCCGCTTTTACAAACTGTGGTAAAACAAAGGCAGCTACTTTTCCATTTAATAACTTCTTTGCCTGGGCTACGAGTTTAATGTCGTAATGTTTTTCTTTGGCTACCAGCGCATCGCCTGATTGTATGTTTTGAATACCGCTGAAAACAATATTATCCGGATGTTCAACTATGCCATACGCGTGTGCCAATAAGATAGACCATTTATTAACGGCATCCCATCCATCCACATCTAACGTAGGATCGCTTTCCGCAAAACCTAATTGTTGTGCCAGCAATAATGCATCTTTAAAGCTCAGGCTCTCTTCAAACATTTTTGTAAGAATAAAATTGGTGGAGCCGTTTACAATTGCTTTTAATGAATGCAGTAGATCATTATCATAATATTCTTCCAGGTTTCTTATAACGGGAATGGAAGCGCAGGCTGCGGCTTCACATAAAAAGGATTTACCAGTTTGTTTTTGCAGTTCCAATAACTTGGGAAGATGTTCCGCTATCATTTTTTTACTGGCGCTTACGACATGTTTACCGTTTAATAAAGCTGTTGAAACAATTTCAAAAGCCGGTTCGCTTTCATTTATCACTTCAACAATTACATTTATTTCTTCATCGTTCAGCAATTCATCTTTATCTGTTGTAAACAATTCTTCCGGCGCATTTCTTTTTTTGCCGGGATGTTTAATACAAACCTTTTTTATTGTTGCATTTAAAGAAGATGTTTGCTGAAGCGCTTTATATAAACCTTCGCCTACCACACCAAAACCAAATAAACCTATCGTTAGCTTCTTATGATATTTTCCATTGTTGTTAATTGCCTTGCCCATATATATAGTTATTGATTGTTTAAATCGTTTATTCATTGCTTATACTGTTACCAATGCTTCTTCTTCCACTTTATTATATAAGAATGTTTTAATGGCTTCTTCTATTTGCTCATATTCTAATAAAAATCCGTCATGCCCGTAAGGTGAATGTATTTCCCTGAACTCAGCATAAGGAATATGTGCCGCAATAAATTCCTGTTCCGTTGGCGGAAAAAGCAAATCGCTTGAAATGCCGATAACCAATGCCTTTGCTTTAATCTGTTCCAGTGCTTTAACTGCACTTTCACGGCCGCGCCCAACATTATGGCTATCCATCCCCTTGCTTAAAAAATAATAGCTAAATGCATTAAAGCGTTTAGCTAATTTTTCGCCCTGGTATTGCTGGTAACTTTCTGAACTGCGTTCCCTGCTGTACAAATCATCTGATGTTATTTTTTGTGTGAGTTTATAGGTATCATAACTCCTGTAAGAAAGCAGAGCAATTGAACGCGCTGTTTTCATGCCTTCCAATCCTGCGTCAACATGCTGTTCTTTCCAGGTAACATCATTTTCAATTGCAAAACGCTGCGATGCATTAAATGCTACACCCCATGCAGAATGAAATGCATTAGTAGCAATAGGAATAATATATTGAAACAATTCCGGTTCTTCTATGCTCCATTCCAGCAATTGCTGGCCGCCCATACTGCCGCCAATGCCGATATGGATTTTAGAAATACCCAAATGATTTTTTAAGTGTTGATAAGCACGCACCATGTCCCTCGTGGTAAACCAGGGAAATGTATGATACCATGAATTATTGGTTGCAGGGTTTATATCAAATGCATTGATGCTGCCATAGCAACTGCCCGGCATATTTACACAAACAATAAAATATTTTTTTGGGTCGAAGAACTTATCGTTGCCCACAAGACCGCCCCACCATTCAGCAGGATCGCTGTTGGCGGTTAATGCATGAAATATCCAAACCACATTACTCTTGTCTGCATTCATTTTTCCATGCGTGGTATAGGCAAGATGAAAGCCGTTTAATACAACACCGCTTTCCAGCTTAAATGGTTTGTTACAGGTAAACGTTTTTGACACTTTCTCTTTTTTTTGATTAAGTATTCACGACGCTCACAAGTTCACAGGTTAATAAAGCGCTGCAAACTTGTGAACATTTTAAGCCGTGAATATTTAAGTCTTCATATAAAAATTACAACACAACTATTTTGAAAAAACAGCTTTGAACGCCTGTTCAAAATCTGCTTTAATATCATCAATATGTTCTATGCCCACACTTATGCGTACCAGGTTTGGTAAAACGCCCGCAGATGTTCTTTCTTCTTCTGTTAACTGTTCATGCGTGGTAGATGCCGGGTGAATGGCCAGTGTTTTAGCATCGCCCATATTTGCAAGATGGCTGACGAGTTTTAATGAATCAATAAACTTGCTGCCATTTTCAATACCGCCTTTTATACCAAATTGAAGAACGCCGCCGGCGCCTTTTGGCAGGTATTTTTTTGCCAGCGTGTGATAAGGACTACTTTCCAAACCGGGGTACCAAACAAATTCTACATTCGGATGCTGTTCAAGCCACTGCGCCAATGCCAGTGCATTTTCAACAGTACGTTCTACACGCAGGCTTAAAGTTTCTACACCCTGTAAAAACAAAAACGAATTAAACGGGCTGAGTGCCGGACCAAAATCCCTTAAACCTTCAACCCTTGCGCGTATAGCGAAAGCAATATTGGGTAACCCGAGCGGATTGCCTTTACCAAAAGTTTCCCAGAAGTTTAAACCATGATAGCCTTCGCTTGGTTCTGAGAACTGAGGGAACTTCCCATTGCCCCAGTTATAATTGCCGCCGTCAACAATTACACCGCCAATGCTGGTGCCATGGCCGCCAATCCATTTGGTTGCCGCAGCTACCACTACGTTTGCCCCATGCTCAATCGGCCTGAATAAATAACCGGCAGCGCCGAATGTATTGTCAACCACCAAAGGCAGATCATATTCTTTTGCTATGGCGGCAAATTTTTCAAAGTCAGGCACATTCAAACGTGGATTGCCTACAGTTTCCAGGTAAATAGCTTTTGTGTTTTTATCAATATGCTTTTTAAAGTTTTCCGGGTCATCACTATCAGCAAAGCGGGCATCAATACCCAGTCTTTTAAATGATACCTTAAACTGGTTGTAAGTGCCGCCATATAAATAAGAGGTCGAAACAAAATTGTCGCCTGCCTGTAAAATATTATTGAGCGCAATAAATTGTGATGCCTGGCCTGAGGCAACTGCAAGGCCTGCTGTACCGCCTTCCAATGCAGCAATACGCTGTTCCAGCACATCCGTGGTAGGGTTCATGATACGCGTATAAATATTGCCGAATTGTTTTAAACCAAAAAGATTGGCAGCATGTTCGGTGTTGTCAAATCCAAAAGAAGTAGTTTGATAAATAGGCACAGCGCGTGATTTTGTAGTGGGATCAATTTGCTGGCCGGCATGTAATTGAAGTGTTTCAAAACGATAGCTCATAAAAAGTTTTTTGTATAAGGAATTAATAAATGCTTAAGCTTTTGCTTGTTTGTAAGAGAGGAATTTTCAATAAAAAACGGGCGAAGCCCGGCGAGGGGATTATATAGTTATGCCTTGCGGCATACAACAGCAAATACAACAAATACACATGGTAGCCTGTGTAGTAATGATGGTATTAATATTTTGCTGTTTTTGTAACATGCTGTGTAAAAATGCACTGCAAATGTACTTGAGATTTTTATTTGTCACTTAAAAAATTTTTAAATTCATTGTTAAGCTAATTAACCCACGGTTTTACATTATGCGTTTTCGCAAACGTTGTATTATAGAATTCTTTGTAACTACAGGTGCAATAAACAGAAAAGCGCCCCTGACCAGTCAGAAGCGCTTTGAATATTGTTGAAGATATTTTACGAGCATTAATCCTGACTTATCTCTCCCAATTTTAAATTGGAGTTGGAGTTGGCACCTTTTTCCGGCATCAGCCGGAGTGGTTGCCAAGGCTTCATCGGGCCATTCCCTCTGCCTTTCTTGATAAGTTATAAAGAACCGGGTGCAAATGTATAAAGCTTTGGAAAGACCGGTATAATTTATTTTGTTATGAAAGTGTTGGAAATACTAATTCTTTTTTAAGAAGCTGGTTAAATTATTTAACTGAGATTGATTGTGAATAACGGTCAGACGCTTCAGGAAATCGCTTAATCCATTTTACCACTTGAACAAGCGTCAGACCGATAGTTGGCGACGATATTTTTTATTAACTCAAATACTTATCGTTCCTTATGATGCCTTGCGTTTTGTATGCGAAAGGCTGGCTTTCAATTCAGACATGAGGTCTTTTGAACCGGAATGCACTACACGCATTTTGGGTGTCGTGAATTTTTTACCTTTTGCCTTGGCTTTTATAAACTTCAGCAAAGTCTCCGTGTAAGTATCTTTAAAATCCGATATATCAAATTTGCTGCTAAGCTGGTCAATGAGTTTTATAGCCATGTTTATCTCGGCGGTACTCACTTTTGAAGCAGGTACTTTTATATCCTCCGTACTTCTTATCTCTTCTGCAAAACGGATTTTATGCAATACCAATATATTGTCTGAGGGTGATATAAGGCAGAGATTTTCTTTATTGCGCAAAACAAAACTGCCTATTGCTGCCTTTTTTGCTTTTACAAGTGAATCGCGTAATAATACATAAGCTTTAGCACCATTTTTTTCAGGCTCTATATAATAGGCTGAATCATAATAAATGGGTGAAACTTCTTCCGTTTTTACAAATTCCGTTATGTCAATTGTTTTTGTTTTTTCGGGGCTGGCTTTTTTAAAATCCTCATCAGTTAGTATCACATACTGGTTATCTACTTTGTAACCTTTCACGATGTTATCCCAGCCAACTTCCTTTCCTGTTTTCTCATTCACTCTTTTAAACTGGATGTTGGAATGATCTTTTTTGTCAAGCATATCAAGGTCAAGGCTGCCAGATTGTATGGCACTATATAATTTAATGGGAATATTTACAAGCCCAAAACTTATTGAGCCGCTCCATAAAGATCTCATATTTATTTTTTCGAAAACGGTGAAAATATTGTGCCTGATATTTGAAATGGGGAAGTCTTCCCCCAATAAAATTTAATAAGACATCGTTTTTACATCGTTAAACAAACGCATTTGCATAAGGCTTGCCGTAAATTGTTGCAGATGGTTTCGTATGAGGCTTTTAAGCGATGCCCCGAACTTTTTATCTCTCAATAATTTCCTGTATGATTTTAAATACACTTCTTCAAAGAAATCGCAAACACTTTCAACGCTGGAAAGTTTCTTCACGGGCATCAGTTTTTTATTTTCAACATGGTGTTCGTCTTCATTGTCATTGCATATCATAGAATCAATGTGAGAGCGGATTTCATTTTCACACTGCAACGACTCTGATGTAAGCATATACATGCATTTGGCAAACGATTTATCAAAGCTGGCATTGGCTGTAGCTTCAAGGGTTTTGCGCGCTTCGCACATTTTATTTACCATGTTTTTTAAACGCATGCAGATGTAAGAATAATGCGCTGCTTCATTTGGGGTAACCGTCACAAATAGCATAACAATCGTTTTTAATTGTTTAAGAAATGCCGCAAATTATATGCCCTTACTAGTGGTATGATTTTAGCAAATGATTAAATTCTCAGAACTTTTTCCAAACTGCCGAAGGGAACTAAAATTACTTAATTTATTTCAATTATATGCGTAAAACAATTTTTCAGTTTTTTCATTGGTATTACCCAAAAGGAAGGCTGTGGAAGGAGGTGATGCAACAGGCGCGTCACCTTGAATGGCTCGGGATTTCAGATGTATGGCTTCCGCCTCCCTATAAATCCTCTGCCGGTGCAGACGGCGTGGGTTACGACGTTTACGATCTTTTTGATCTTGGTGAATTTGATCAGAAAGGCTCGGTGAAAACCAGGTATGGAACTAAAAAACAATTTATCAATGCGGTAAAAACTTTACACAAACATAACCTGAGCGTCATGGGCGATATTGTACTTAATCATAAAAATGGCGCCGATGAAACCGAAAAAGTGAATGTTATAAAGGTTGACTACCAGGATCGTAATAAAGTTATTTCAGAACCCTTTGAGAAAGACATTAATACAAAATATTATTTCCCCGGGCGTAATAAAAAGTATTCTGAATTTGTTTGGGATTTCCATGCCTTCACCGGCGTAGATGAATGTTCCAGTGACAATGAAAAATGTATTTACAAAATCATTAATGGTTATGGTGATTTATGGGATGATGTGGTTGGCGATGAATTTGGCAATTTTGATTACCTGCTTGGCGCTGATATAGAATTCAGAAATCCTAATGTTACCGCTGAACTGAAATACTGGGGCAAATGGTTTATTGAAACCTGCTATATAGATAGCCTGCGCCTTGATGCAGTAAAACATATTTCGCCTGTTTTTTATAAAGAATGGCTCGATTATCTTAAAGAAACATTTCAAAAAGATTTTTTTACGGTTGCGGAATTCTGGAGCAACGATCTTAAATACCTGCATGAATACCTTGATGTAATGGAAAACCGGGTGCAGCTTTTTGATGTGCCTTTGCACCGTAACTTCTTCGATGCGTCCCGGCAGGGCAAAGATTTTAACCTGCCTGATATATTTAACGATACCTTGTTGCAAACACGTTCGCAAAGCGCTGTAACGTTTGTTGATAACCACGATACGCAGCCGGCACAGTCATTGGAATCTTTTGTTGATTTCTGGTTTAAGCCGCATGCCAATGCCCTGATATTATTGAGGCAGGAAGGCATTCCCTGTGTGTTTTATCCAAGTTACTATGGTGCCTCCTATAATGTAGATGGCAACGATATACATCTTGCACCCGTTCCGAATCTGTATAAAATGCTGATGATACGAAAGAATTTATTTGAAGGCGAACAGCATGATTATTTCGATCATCCCAATTGTATAAGCTGGTTTGTTTCGGGCACAGAGCAAAACCGGAATGCAGGTTTTGTAGTGGTGCTATCAAACGGGGATGATGGATTTAAAGAAATGAATTTAAGTGGCCTGAATGCGAACAGGAAATTTATTGATATAACGGAAAGCTTTGCAGATGCCGTTGTTACAAACAACGATGGCATAGGTATTTTCCCGGTTAAATCACGAAACGTAAGTATATGGATTAAAGAAGAAGCGCTTGAATCCATAAAATAAATATCAATTGAAATATAATCTATGAAATGGGGAATAATCGGCCCTGGAAATATTGCCAGGGAATTTGTAAACGATCTGCAATATGTTAAAGGCGAGCCATGCGAAGTGGGCGCCGTACTTGGCCATACATACGCAGATGCAAAAGCATTTGCAGATAAACACGGTGGCTTTGCAATAAAAGATATAAATGATTTACTAACGCAAAGGCCGCATGCCGTTTATATTGCAACGCCACATCCAATGCATTACGACCAGGCACTGTTTTGCCTTGAAAATAAAATACCGGTTTTATGCGAGAAGCCGCTTGCTATAAATGAGAAACAGGTAAGCGGGCTTATTGAAGCATCAAAAAAGCATAACACATTTTTAATGGAAGGTTTGTGGACACGTTTTCTGCCAAGCTTTCAATTTCTTTTTGATATTATTCAATCAAAAGCGATAGGTGAAATACTGCATTTACATGCAGATATGAGTTTTATAGCAGAGAAAGATAAAACCAACCGCTTTTTCAATCCCGAGCTTGGCGGCGGTTCTTTGCTTGATGTGGGTGTTTATACAATTTATCTAAGTTATCTTTTGCTGGGCAATCCTGATAAAATTTTTGCCTGCGGAAAAGTAAACGAATCACATATTGATGAAACCTGTGGTATTACACTGCAATATAATGACGGGAAATATGCTATGCTTGAATCTTCCATCATTACGCAAACGCAAAACAATGCATGGATTTATGGAAGCAAGGGAACGTTGCGTGTAAAAAGGCCCTGGACCGAACATCCCGAACGAATTGATGTTCGCATTCTTAATGCCCCGGCCCGGGAACACTATCCGTCATGGGAGGGGAGGGGTTTTCAGTTTGAAATAGAAAATGTAATTAAATGTTTAGGCAGCAATAAAATTGAAAGCAGTATTATTCCCCATAAAGCTAGCCTTGACGTTGTGAAAATTATGGACGAAGTGCGTTCACAGCTTAATATTATTTACCCGCATGATCAATAATAAATTTCCTGATTTTTATTTGAGGCACTCAAAACCCGCTTAAGCCAATACTTATAGTTAAGAAGCTTCAGCCGGAGTAATTTCCATAAAAATAATCCTGGCACGAAGCTTTTTATCAGTTATTATTTAGATATTTGTCTAAATATACAAACGTTTAAATGAATATTGTATTCAAGGCCTTGAATGATGCCACCCGCCGGCAGATACTGGAACTGCTGCAGAAAACCGATCTCACGGCGGGCGAAATAGCAGAGAATTTCAATATTTCATTTCCCAGCATTTCGCATCATCTTGATTTGCTGAAGCAGGCGAAACTGGTAACCACTAAAAAAGAAGGCCAGTTTATTTATTATTCATTAAACACAACCGTAATGGATGAAATTGTAAAATGGCTTTTGCAGTTTAAACCTAAAAAGAAATAATAATATGAAAACACTGTTACTTAATCTTATCTGGCTGGTATTGCTTGCGCCGGCTGTTTACCTTGCTACGGTATGGGACCAAATTCCGGCTACCGTTCCAACGCATTTTGATTTACATGGCAATGCAGATGGTTACAATAGCCGTGAAAGCTTTCAGCGTATTATTATTGCATTCATTATTATTAATGCCGGCGTGTATTTAATTGTGAGTAATATTTACAGGATTGATCCGAAGAAAACCGCATCGCTGAACAAAGACCGCATGCAAAGAATGGGTTTGTACGTGTGTGCTTATCTTTCAGCCATTGCCATGATGATTATTTATGCAAGCTTGCACAATGATCCTGCATTAATAATGAAATTTGTTTTTATTGCAATGGGTTTATTATTTGCATTAATTGGAAGCAATATGTATAATATAAAACCTAATTATTTTGCCGGCATTCGCCTGCCATGGACGCTGGAAAGTGAAGATAACTGGCGCCGCACCCACAGGTTTGCCGGAAAGCTTTGGTTCTTTGGTGGCTTATGTATAGCCCTTATTGCTTTTGTATTCACCGGCGATCCTGCATTATATGCAAGTGCGGTCATTACAGCTGCGGTAGTTATTATTCCCATAATTTATTCTTACAGTATTTATAAAGATCAAACAAACAAATTATAGATATGAAACTAAAGCTTTTAATAATCGCTATAAGTTTTTTTGCAATTAACAGGCTAAGGGCCCAGGCAAACTTTTCAGGCATGTGGAGCGCCACGCTTAAAGTGGCAGGAGACATCAGGCTTATACTACATGTAAACCTGCAGCCCGATGGAACTTATACGGCCACATTTGACAGTCCGGATCAAAAGGCTATTGGCATTAAATGCGATACCGTTTTAATAGCCAAAGACGCTTCTGGAAATGAGCTGCTTACTTTCATTATCAGTAAATATAAGGTGAGTTACACAGGTATGTTGCTGAATGATACGACGCTTTCCGGCACTTTTACACAGGTGGCCAATGTTCCGCTTGATTTTCACAGGGGCGTAGTGCCGCCGCCACCGGTGGTGCTCCGCCCGCAAACACCAAAGCCGCCATTTCCATACAGGAGCGAAGAAGTGGTTTACACTAAAAATGGTTTGCAATATGGAGGAACCATTACTATTCCTCAAAACGGCAGAAAATTTCCTGCTATTATTTTAATTACAGGTTCCGGGCAGCAGGACCGCGATGAAACTATATTCAGCCATAAACCTTTTGCTGTATTGGCTGATGCGCTTACGCGGGACGGTTTCGTGGTGCTGCGGGTTGATGACCGTGGTATAGGCAACAGCACCGGCAATTTTGCGGCATCCACCTCAGCAGATTTTGCAAAAGATGTAAACGCTTCGCTTGATTATTTAAGATCAAGGCCTGAAGTAAATGATAAAAACATTGGCCTGCTTGGCCACAGCGAAGGCGGTATGATTGCGCCAATGGTAGCATCTGCAAGAAAAGATGTAAAATTTATGATTTTGCTTGCAGCGCCCGGCGTAAAAATTATTGATTTAATGGCAGAGCAGAATGCAGCCATTATGCGGTCTGCAGGAATGAATGCGTCATTTTCAGAAAACTTCAGATCACTTTATAAGCAATTAATACCTGCTATAATAAACGCTGCTGATACAACCGCAGCATTAAATAATGCTTTGCCGATATTAATTAACTGGCAGGCGAAAATTGATACAGTGGATCTTCGTAAGCTTGGTTTTAAAACACCCGATGATAACAGGCAATATATTAAAGAACAAATAGCACTGGCATCTACACCCTGGTTTAAATATTTTATACAATTTGATCCGCAGCCTTATCTTACCAAATTAAAAAAAGTGAAGGTGCTTGCATTAAACGGCAGTAAAGACATACAGGTTGTGTCAAGCCAGAATTTGCCTGGCATACAAAGTGCACTGGTCCGTGGCAAAACAAAAAAATTCCAGGTAAAAGAATTGCCCGGCCTTAATCATTTATTTCAAACCTGCAAAACCTGCACTGTTGCTGAATATGGAAAACTGGAAGAAACAATTGCACCTGTGGCGTTACAAACAATTACAACATGGCTTAATCAAAATGTAAAGTAGAATGAATTATCTCGCCCATGCCTGGCTTTCATTCCATCAACCTGAAATATTGGTGGGCAATATGATAAGTGATTTTGTGAAAGGGAAGAAGCGGTTTGAGTTTAATGAAGCAGTTCAGAAAGGGATAATGCTGCACCGGCATATTGACACATTCACAGATGACCACCCGGTAACAAAAGCAGCAAAGCAATTCTTTAAACCTGCAGTTGGTTTATATGCGGGTGCTTTTGTTGATATTGTGTACGATCATTTTCTTGCAAAAGATAGCGGAGAGTTTAAAAACGAGGACCTCTTGCAGTTTTCGCAGTTTGTTTATACAATTCTTGAAGAAAACATTCATATCCTGCCGGAAAAATTTGCCCGTATTTTTCCTTATATGAAAAGCGATAACTGGTTATATAACTATCAAACTTTATATGGAATAAAGCAGAGCTTTGGTGGGCTGGCGCGCCGTGCAAAATATCTTGATAACAGCGCTGAGGTCTTTACAGCTTTTGAAACAAATTATAAACAATTGCAGCAATGTTATAGTGAGTTTTTCCCCGCTGTTAAAGAGTTTGCATATAAAGAACTGGAAAAATTATCGGGGTAACTATTATGTTCATACTATAAAGCAAAATGATTGCACTATTATGTGCAACCATTTTATTATTCATTAGTATTCATCAGTTCCCGGCTGTATTTGCCGCTTCATTTACATTGGCATCAATAAACTCTTCAGCTTTAATTACTGTTCCGTTTGCAGCAATATTTAAGCAATATAATTTATCGTTTTTTCCCACTTTTATTTCATAAGAAGTGTTGTTGCCGCTGGTGATTTCTGTAACACCTTTTATAGTGCCTGCATTTACTTTTTTATTCAATGCCATTACAATGTTGGTTGGCAAATCTTTACCATCGGAATATTTCCACGAACGCACAAAAGCTCCTTTTTTATTGTATAATATTTTTTCGAAATCACCATTCTCATAAAAGCTAACAAAGTAGCCGCCTTCTGCCTCATTCCATTTTACATTCACTGCATTGGGAAATGTTTTTTTAAATTGTTCAACAATTTTCGAATCCGGTGCTGCTGCCACTGACAGTGCTAATAATAATACGCTTGCACAGGAAACCAAGATCTTTTTCATAGTATTTAGTTTTATTTTTTTGAAACTTTATTTTGATTTTGATAAACCGAATGTAGGTGCAGTAATGAGCGCTGGCAAAGCATTATACACCACTGGTTTGTTAAAGACAGTTAAAGATCATTCAGTCATTCATGTTACATTCTCCAAATAAAAAAACAAGCAACTAAAGCCGGATTTTTAACCACTGAAGTAAAGAGAATCATATAGGCCTGCAGCAATGCGTTTTTGTTAAGTAGTGTTAAAGCAATGATGAACGGTTAAAGGCAAGCTCAATATGAACCGGTTTTTGTAATCTTTGCAAATAGTAGAGAACAGTTTTAAAGCAAAAGATCGATTATAAACAATTCAATAAAAAGATTTTATGAGTAATGAAGCAAAATCATATAAAGGGCTGGGTACAAAATTTATACACGCAGGTGTTGAACCCGATCCTTCCACCGGCGCTATTATGACGCCCGTTTATCAAACATCCACTTATGTTCAGTCTGCACCGGACACACATAAAGGTTATGACTATTCACGTGCCGGCAACCCCACGAGAACGGCATTGGAAAATGCTTGTGCACAAATCGAAAATGGTAAATATGGGTTGGCTTTCAGCAGCGGCGTTTCGGCAACAGATGCTGTAATACGATTATTAAATCCGGGTGATGAAGTAATTGCTTCTAACGATATGTATGGCGGCACTTACCGTCTTTTCTCGAAGCTGTTTGAAAAATTCGGGATTAAATTTTTGTATATTAATCAGCAGGATATTAAAAACGTCAGCGATGCTATAACAACCAATACAAAACTCATCTGGATAGAAACGCCCACCAACCCGTTGATGAATATTGTTGACATTGCTGCCGTTACCCAACTGGCAAAGCAGCGTAAAATATTGGTTTGTGTTGATAATACTTTCGCTTCTCCTTATTTGCAAAATCCGCTGGATCTTGGTGCAGATATCGTAATGCATTCATCAACAAAATACCTCGGTGGCCACAGTGATGTTGTGCAGGGATGTTTGGTTATGAATGATAAACAATTGCGCGATGACCTGTATTTTATTCAGAAAAGCAGCGGTGCCGTGCCCGGCCCACAGGATTGCTTTCTTGTTTTACGCGGTATAAAAACTTTGCATGTGCGCATGCAGCGGCATTGCGAGAACGGGGAAAAAATTGCCAGGTATTTGCGTAACCATCCAAAAGTGGCAAAGGTTTACTGGCCTGGTTTTGAAGATCATCCAAACCATGCAATTGCAAAAAAACAAATGCGTGGTTTTGGCGGTATGATAAGTTTTGAGCTGAAAGATGAAAGCGCTGAAGAATTAAAACGTGTTGTTACTTCCACCAAAATTATTGCGTTGGCAGAAAGCCTTGGAGGGGTTGAAAGTTTAATCAATCATCCGGCAACAATGACGCATGCTTCCATACCAAGGGAAGAAAGAATAAAGAATGGCTTGAAAGATTCACTTATCCGTTTAAGCATTGGTATTGAAGATGCAGATGATTTGATAGAAGATTTGAAACAGGCTATCGGTTAATAAACTTATTATAAGAAATCAGCGGCTTCGCAGCGCTGTTAAATAATGCCTTGTTAGTATTAATCTGACAAGGCATTTGTATTTTTAAAAAAATAACAGGAATATGTTACACACTATACTTGGGGCAAACGGCAGCATTGCCAGTGAATTACTACCAATACTGTTACAACATAATGAAAACGTAAGGTTGGTATCGAGAAATCCAAAACCTGTTGATGGCGTTGAAACCGTAGCTGCTGACGCTACAAATTATGAACAGGTTTTAAAAGCAGTTGAAGGTTCCGGCATCGTTTATCTGTTAATTGGCCTTGAATATAAAATTGAAGTGTGGCGTGAACAATGGCCAAAGATTATGCAGTATGTTATTAATGCCTGTAAAGCAACCAATGCAAAGCTTATATTTTTTGATAATGTTTATATGTATGGAAAAGTAAGCGGGCCTATGACGGAAGAAACGCCATTTAAGCCTGTAAGTAAAAAAGGCCAGGTTCGGGCGGCCATTGCAACCATGCTTTTAAATGAAATGAAGGCGGGCAACATTAAAGCGCTCATTGCACGGGCCGCAGATTTTTATGGTCCGGGAGCAGGTGCAAAAAGTGTTATAGGCGTTTTGGCATTTGATAAATTACTCCATAATAAAACGCCGCAGGTAATGGCTTCGGCAAAACCGCTGCATTCTTATACTTACACGAAAGATGCAGCGGAAGCTTTATATATTTTATCGCAGCATGAAGAAGCTTTTGGAGAAACCTGGCATTTACCAACAGCCTCACCTGCATTATCATCAATAGATTTTATAAATATGATTGCAGAAGAAACAGGCATGTTACCTAAAATACAAACTATACCCAAATTTGTTATTTCAATTACAGCTTTATTTAATTCGTTGATGCGTGAACTGAAAGAGATGCTGTACCAGAATGAATATGACTATGTTTTTGATTCATCCAAATTTGAGAAGACGTTTAATTATATACCTACGCCTTACAGGAAAGGAATAAAAGAAACGCTTGAGTGGATGAGAAATCAATAGTTACATATCGTTCACAATCTTTTTATAGCTTGTAACCACACCTTTAATTAAAGATGAACTGAAACCCTGGTGCTCCATTTCATTCAAACCCGCAATGGTACAGCCTTTGGGCGTTGTAACCTTGTCAATTTCCTGTTCGGGATGCGTGTGTTGCGTGAGTAATAATTCGGCTGCGCCCTTCACCGTTTGTGCGGCAATCAATGATGCGGTTTTAGCGTCAAAGCCGATTTCAATACCGCCTTGTATATTAGCGCGTATGTACCGCATTGCATAGGCCGTGCCACAGGCGCCAAGCACGGTGGCGGCATCCATTAATTTTTCTTCAATAAAAACAACCTTGCCCAACTGGCTGAATAATTCTCCCATAAATTGCGATTGTTCTTCATTTGCACCATGACTGCATATACAGGTTATGCTCTGCCTGATGGCAATGGCTGTATTGGGCATGGCGCGAAAAACCGTAAACTCCGTGCCTAATATTTCCTGTATATCTTTAATCCATACACCTGTCATTACACTTACAATCTGGTGCTTAAGCGGGTCAAGGTCATCCTTCAACTGTTCAAGTATATCTTTTACCTGGAAAGGCTTTACTGCAAGGATGATCCATTTAGCGTAACGCGCCGCATCTTTATTGTTGCTGCTTACCATTACACCGCGTTCTTCCAGTGAACGCAATGTATCAATATTCCTTTTTGTAAGAATAATATGCTGCGGTTTTGCAAACCTGCTGCTTATCAGCCCTTCGGCAACGGCGGAGCCAAGGTTGCCTCCGCCTATAATTGCAATCTTGTCTTTCATACACTATAATTATGTAAGTACTTATATAATTTGGGCATCAGCAAAAATCGTTATAACATCCCAATTATCTTGCCCCATTGCAGAAGTTGAACCACTTCAGCGATGGTAATGCTGTTCAGCCCCTGTACTAAAATTAAAGCCGCTTCATTTTTTTGAGCGGCTTTAATTAAATGCTATCTCAAAAATAACAATTCCCTATACTTCGGTAACGTCCAGTTATCGTCGTTTACCAATGTTTCAAGTTTGTCAGCATGATAACGGATGCCATCAAAAAACTTCTCCTTCACATCGCTGCAATAAGCAATAGCTTTTGTACGTGTATCTGTCATGTTGTTCGCTATCTTTCTATGCTCAATCAGGTCTTTCACTTTTGTATATACTTCCTGCAAATGACCGGATATGCGCTTTAATATTTCCAACTGGCTGGCATAAGCAGATTCAGGTAAACCGGCCTCTTTCAAACCACGAATATTTTCAATTAATACATTCTGGTATTCCACAACGGAAGGGATGATATGGTTTAGAGCCAGATCGCCCATAACCCTTGCTTCAATCTGTACCTTCTTTATATACTTTTCCAGTTCGATTTCATGGCGGGCTTCAATTTCAGAATGCGTGTAAACTTTATTGCTTTCGAATAATTCTTTTGCTTTATCGCTCACCATTGCATCAAGTGCCAATGGTGTTGTGGGGGTATTTGATAAACCGCGGCGTTCTGCTTCATGATGCCATTCCTGGCTGTAATTATCACCTTCAAACAAAATGCTTTTGCTTTCTGCAATATATTTTTGAATGATATGCATAATAGCGATTTCTTTTTTATCGCCTTTATCCATCAGCGCATCCACGTCTTTCTTAAACTGTTTCAATGTTTCAGCCATAATTGTGTTTAGGGCAATCATTGCGTTTGCACAGTTGGCAGAAGAACCTACAGCACGAAACTCAAATTTATTTCCGGTAAATGCAAAGGGCGATGTACGGTTACGGTCGGTATTGTCCAGCATCAGTTCAGGAATGCTGCGGTGCAGGTCTAATTTTAAAATGGCTTCATCCTGCTCATCAAATTTTTCGCCCACCCTTGTTTCAATATCATTCAAAACATTGGTAAGATATTCACCAATAAACACCGAAAGAATGGCAGGCGGCGCCTCGTTGGCACCAAGCCTGTGATCGTTAGATGCCGAAGCAATGGCTGCACGTAAAATATCGGCATAATCATGCACCGCTTTAATGGTATTCACAAAAAATGTAAGGAACATAAGGTTGGTTTTTGGCGTTTTGCCTGGTGCTAATAAATTAACGCCGGTATCGGTTGCCATGCTCCAGTTATTATGCTTGCCGCTGCCATTTATGCCTGCAAAAGGTTTTTCGTGCAATAATACACGCAGGTTATGCCTGCGTGCCACGCGGTCCAAAACATCCATTAAAAGCGTATTATGGTCAACAGCAAGGTTCACATCTTCAAATATCGGGGCGCATTCGTATTGTGAAGGCGCCACCTCGTTATGTCTTGCGCGTAATGGAATGCCTAGTTTATAAGCTTCCATTTCATAGTCACGCATAAAGGCGTAAACTCTTTCCGGTATAGAACCAAAATAATGATCTTCCAGTTGCTGGCCTTTTGCGGGTGAAGCGCCGAAAACTGTTCTGCCGGTTAAAATAATATCCGGGCGGGCATTGGCGAGGCCTTCATCAATTACAAAATATTCCTGTTCCCAGCCAAGCGTAGCCGTAACGTGGGAAATATTTTTATCGAAGAAATTGCAAACATCAACGGCGGATTTATTTAAGGCTTCAAGTGCTTTAAGCAAAGGCGCCTTGTAGTCAAGCGATTCACCCGTATAGGAAACAAATATGGTAGGAATACAAAGCGTTTTGCCATGGCCAATCTCCATTACAAAAGCCGGGGATGAAGGATCCCAGGCCGTATAACCGCGGGCTTCAAAAGTTGCCCTTAAACCCCCGCTTGGAAACGAGGATGCATCGGGTTCCTGCTGAATAAGCGCGGCGCTGTCGAATTCCTCAATAGGCATTCCATCACTTTTCAATGTGAAAAAGGAATCATGTTTTTCGGCGGTTGTGCCGCTTAAAGGTTGAAACCAGTGCGTAAAATGTGTTACGCCTTTGCTTTCGGCCCAGGCGCGCATGCCTGTTGCAATCTGATTGGCAACAGAACGGTCTATTCTTTTTGAATCTTTTATGCTGGAAGAAAGGCTTTTATAAGCTTCATTGCTTAAGAATTCGCGGGCCGTTTTAAGCGTAAAAACGTTTTCGCCAAATATGGCGCTTATTTTACCGGAGCTATGCACTGAAACATGCTCTGCATCCCCGCTGAGCTTATTAACAGCTTCGAATCGTAAAGACATATTGATATTTTTTTAAGTTTTAAACAAAAAAACTGAAATTTTCTGTAAGAAGGGGGCTTTCTTACACATATTATATTTAGTTTCTATTTTCTGAAATTAAAAAACCCGGTCTAAGCCGGGTTTTAAGTATTGTGAATTAACGGAGTTTCTTATAAACCAGCTTCTGCAGCTTTAACCGTTTTAATGATACGCGCTGCTACTTTATATGGATCGGCGGCAGAGTTTGGACGACGATCTTCCAAATAACCTTTCCATCCTTTTGCAGGCACCATTACAGGAATGCGGATAGATGCGCCGCGATCAGAAACGCCGTAGCTAAAATCGTGGATGCTGGCTGTTTCGTGTTTACCGGTTAAACGTAAATGGTTATCGGCGCCATATACTTCAATATGCTCTTTAACCACACCGCGGAAACCTTCACAAATTTTGTCGAATATTTCTTTGCTGCCGGCATTCCTCAATGTACTGTTAGAGAAATTAGCATGCATGCCTGAGCCATTCCAGTCTAATGCGCCAAGCGGTTTACAATGCCAGTTAACAGCAACGCCGTATTTTTCACCGATTCTTTCCAACAGGTAGCGGCCAATCCAAATTTGATCACCGGCTTCTTTAGCGCCTTTTGCAAAAATCTGGAACTCCCACTGCCCGGCAGCAACTTCTGAGTTGATGCCTTCCACATTTAAACCTGCTTCCAGGCACGCATCGAGGTGTTCTTCAACAATTTCACGACCGTATGCATTGGCTGCTCCAACAGAGCAATAATATGGGCCCTGCGGGCGGGGATAGCCGCTTGCAGGGAAGCCAAGTGGTTTGCTGGTTTCGGGGTTCCACAGGAAGTATTCCTGTTCAAAACCAAACCAGAAATCATTGTCATCATCTTCTATGGTAGCGCGTCCGTTAGATTCGTGAGGAGTGCCATCTGCGTTAAGTACCTCGCACATAACAAGATAGGCGTCTTTTCGCTGCGGGTCTTTCACAAAAAAGACCGGTTTCAATAAACAGTCAGAAGAACCACCCGGAGCCTGTTCTGTAGAAGAACCATCAAAGCTCCATATTGGTAAATCTTCAAGTTTACCGCTGAAATCCTTTTCAATTTTTGTTTTGCTGCGCAGGCTTTGGGTGGGCTTGTAACCATCAAGCCAGATGTACTCGAGTTTTGTTGCTGCCATAAATAGTAAATTTTTGCAAAAGAAAAGAAATAAAATAAAAAAATATTTATTTCTTTAAATTTTATGAAAAATCAATTAAAAAATAAAACATTTAATTTTTAATCATATGTAGACAGCAATCGTTAGTTTTTGAATATTATAGCCCAAAAACGCCTGCATTTATTGATTGCAGAGCTTGTTTCTTGTAGTCTGACGCAATAAGTAATGAAATATTATGATGGCTTCCCCCATAACTTACCATTCTTACCGGTATTGCATCAAGCGAATTAAATAATTTTTTTAATATATCTTCAGACTGGGCAATTTCGTTTCCAACAATTGATATAATGGTCTGATCTGTATCAGTTTCAACTGTTCCCAACGGCTCGAGCTCTTTTATAATATGCTGAAGGTTAGTGGGATCGTCAATGGTAACAGAAACCGCCACTTCTGAAGTGGTGATCATATCAATAGATGTCTTGTATTTTTCGAATACTTCGAAAATCCTTCTTAAAAAACCATAAGCCAGCAGCATGCGGCTGCTCTTGATTTTAATAGCAATTATACCGTCTTTAGCCGCAACAGCTTTAACGCCTACGCTCATGGCATCCTGGTTAATGGTTGTTCCCGCAGCTTGCGGCTCCATCGTATTCAATAATTTAACCGGTATATTGTAAGAACGTGCGGGCCATATACAAGCCGGGTGCAGGATTTTCGCCCCGAAATAAGCCAGTTCGGCTGCTTCGTCAAAACTCAGGTATTCCACTGCAACGGTTTTGTCCACAATACGCGGATCATTATTATGCAAGCCGCTGATGTCAGTCCATATTTCGCAAACTTCTGCATTCAAAGCCGCGGCAATAAGAGATGCCGTATAATCGCTGCCGCCACGTTTCAAATTATCAACTTCACCTCTTGAATTGCGGCAGATGTAGCCTTGAGTTACGAATAGCTTTGTTTTGGGGTAATGCTGCAGCAACTGGCTAAGCTTTACCTTAATGCTGCCAATTTGTGGCTCACCCTGCGCATCTATACTCATAAATTCAAGCGCAGGCAGCAATATGTGATCTTCCTTTATCTCTTCAAGATAAACGCTGAATAATTTGGTACTGAGCAATTCGCCCTGTGCAAGAATATCCTTGTTTAAGGCTTCGCTGAATGATATTTTAAGAATGATATTTAAAAACTCGAAATGCTCGGAAACAATAGCGTTCGCTTTTTTCTTTCCTTCTTCCGTAGAAACCAGCGTATCCACAAACTTTCGGTAATGCGCTTCCAGCTCTTCAATTTTTTTGGCTGCTTCGCCACGATAGCCTTCCGCAATAGCGTTACTGATATTTACCAGGGCATTTGTTGTTCCGCTTAAAGCGCTCAGTACAACTATTTTAGGTTTATCATCAGCCGTAATAAGCTGGAGCACCTGGTTCATACGCTGTGGCGTACCTACGCTGGTACCGCCGAATTTCATAATTTTCATAACATCTCCTGAACCTGATAGTAAGGTTCATTTTTTATAAACTGGTTTTAAAAGTGCGCAAAATTAATGGGTAAACTGTTACAGAAGTTTGTTTTGCAGTTGTTCATAACCTTCGTCAATGAGTAGATTGCTGCCATCGGCGGCGGCAGTAGCTAATTCATCGCAACGATTATTATGTATATTATCAGCATGACCTTTTACCCAAACGAATTTTATTGAATGCTTTTTGGCGAGGTGATAATATTGCATCCAGAGATCTTTATTTTTTTTACCGCCTTTAAAATCAGTCCTGATCCATCCATCGAGCCATTTTTTCTCAACAGAATTTAAAACATACTGGCTGTCGGTATAAATAAGAATATCCAGTCCTTCCTTCGTTAAGGCCTTTAAGGCAACAATAACAGCCATCAATTCCATGCGGTTATTAGTGGTAAGCCTGTAGCCGGCAGACAACTCTTTTTGTTTATTACCCCACATTAGAATAGCGCCGTAGCCACCCCGCCCCGGATTGCCCCGGGCGGCGCCATCGGTATAAATAATCAATTGTTTTTCGGGCATAAAATCAAATGGTGTATTCTCCTTTAAGATAGGTGATGGCCTGCCCGCTCATTAACACACGGTTTTCTTTCAATTCACATTCAAGAAAACCTTTTCGCTTTGAAAGCTGGGCGGCGGATAATGTTGTTTTGCCCAATTCTTTTGCCCAATAAGGAACCATAATAGTATGTGCAGAACCGGTAACGGGATCTTCATTAATACCACTTTGCGGGTAAAAACACCTCGATACAAAATCCACATCATGGCCTCTGGCTGTTGTAACAACGCCCCTGGCTTTTACTTTGGCAAGGCTAGCAAAATCGGGTTGCAGGTTTTCTATGCTGCGCTGATCCGGCATTAAAACCATATAATCAAATGAAGTTTTAAAAACCGGTGCATTTTCAATTTTAAGGCCTTCAAACAGGCCTTCCGGAATTTCAGTAATTAATTCGGGAGGATTAGCAGGGAAATCAAGCGTATAGACATTTTCAGCTTTGTGCGCTACTTTCAATAATCCACTTAAACTTTTAAAATGTATTTCCGGTTTGGAATAACCAAGTTCAGTATAAAATATATGAGCGCTTGCCAGTGTAGCGTGGCCGCACAGTTTTACTTCTGTTGAGGGCGTAAACCAGCGAATACGAAAATGATCATCTTCCTGGACAATGAATGCCGTTTCTGAAAGATTATTTTCAGCAGCAAGATTTTGCATTACGGTTTCAGGCAACCATTCCTGCAACGGGCAAACGGCGGCAGGGTTGCCGCCAAACAGCTTGCGGGTAAAAGCATCAGCAATATATATAGGTAGTTTCATCCGTTATTTTATAGGCCTGGCGGAACGCCCAATAAACACGCTCAAAAGTGTCAAAATTTTGCATGGGCGTTTCATGAATGTTAAGTTAAACATAAAGCAAAAAAGGAAAGCAGCTTTGCAAACAGTAAAAATGTTTTACCCGCAAAATCATTACAGGTTTTCCTGCTCTTTGGCAAAATTGCATTCTAAATAAGAGAAAACAAAATAGGGTTTAAGGAAACAGGCCGGTAAAAATTTTTTTTTAATTGATTAAACCTTGCAAAAAGTGCGAGGTCTATTACAAAACACGCAGTAATTAACTCACAATATTTAAGATTTGCAGCAGGGTTAAATCAGGGTGGCCAGCGGGATGCGGTCACCCTCCTTTTTTGCTGGATACCAGTAACAGCTTTTCACTCCTGAGAGTTTTTCGAATTCATAATCCAAAGTGACTTACTGTAAAACGAACAGTTTTCTGCTAAAAAATCATCTATCACCCTTACTATTTTTTGATAATCAAGCCGTTTTTTAACCTGCAAAAAACCTTTTGAAATTGCCTCTTAAGTTTACTACCTTGTACTGTTAATCTAAAACTTGCTATATGAATTACGAGTATTCCCAAACCGATTTTTCCCGCGGTATCCTGAGCGGTTTGTTTGCGGGACTTACTGCATGTGTTGCCAATACTTTATTTGTACTTGCTTACAGAAGCATTACACAATTCTACGAATTTAATGGCCTGGATGTGACCGTGATTGTTTTTGGTTCCATCTGCCAGTTAATAGTCTGCGGCTGGATGTTTTACCTTTTTGTACACAACCTTAAGAAAGGAATTGCCTTTTACAGAATGGCCGTAGTACTGGTTACGGTAATTATTTTCTTTTTAGGAATTATGGCCCGGCAATCAATAATGGGCAGTGCTCCGGGGGATTTTAAATTTATGGTGGTGGGTACACAGGTAATAATTGGATGTCTTGCAGCCTTTTTTATACCCTATCTTTTTAGCCATGATAAGTTGATAAGCTGAGGACTTCTGAGTTATTAAAGGTTAACAGCCACGAATACCGATTGGTTAGCGATAATTCAACAGTGTATTCGTGGCTGTTTGTTTTTTAATCGAGCCGGTAAGCCACTATGCTGTTTTTCCAGAAAGTGGGTACGTAAACAATCTTGTTATCTGCATCGTAGGTGAGGTCTGCAGTATTCTTTTTTTCTTCCCTGGTGTCGAGCAATAGCTGTTTATTGCCGGGGCTGATATGCCAGATAGCGCCGGCCCAGCAGGAAACAATAAAATTGTCGCCACCAGTATTTTCAATGCCATCAGTACCGCCTTCCATTCCCTCAGCAAGCAGGATTAATGTTTTATCAGTATTTACTTTATAGGCACTGCCATTATCTAAAATGTAAAGCGTTTTGTTATGCATTAATACACCATTGGGGCCTTTAAGGTTTTCGAGATAAACGCTTGCCTTCTCATTTTCAACCCTGAATATTTTTTTATTTTTTGAATCCGATACCCAAATCACGCCATCGTCTCCAACAGAAATATCGTTCAGGCCGCCGGCACCGTCAACTTTTATGATGGTTTCAATAGCACTTTTCTTCGTATCAATTACAACTATATTTGATAAATCGGCAACATATAATTTGCCCTTGTATAATCCCAGTCCTTTGGGTGCATTCAAGCCGGTTACCCAGTCTGTTGCAATTATTTTTCCATTAAGCCCAACCTTTCCAACTGACCCTTTGCCATCCGCGCCCCAGGGATCAGTGCCATCAATATTTGATACGTATAAAACTTTATTCTCCCTGTCAAGCAAAACGCTCTCCGGCACTTTTAAGGCAGAATCGGTTTCCCAAAGTTTTGTGAGCTTGTGCTGTGCAAATGTTGTATTCAGCCAACAAAAGCAAAAGAAGATTACGGTGTACAAGATTTTCATGATAGCTGTTTTATTGAACGATAAAAATATAATAGCTCAGCCATGTGGCAAAGCATTTTAGCACTTAATTGTTATCATTAACAAGCTTTATAAAGGCGCCAATAAAAACTTGCAGGGCTTTATTCGTTAGCTCATCTTTTATATTTCCATCGTTATCAACTTTTCCCTTTATGCCGTTTATGAGTAAAGTGGTATCGTCAATGAAAATTGTTTCAAGTGTGCGCATAATCAATTTAAGTTCTTCATGCCCTTTTACGCCGGAGGCGGAAGCTGTAATTAGACCTGCTGGTTTTTTTGACAAAACCGTTGTTGAAACACACCATTCAATCGCATTCTTTAATCCTGAAGGAATGCTGAAAACATATTCAGGCGTGCAGATAATAATGCCATCGGCCCGCTTAACAGCATTGCGAAAATCAATAATTATCTGAGGTGTGTTTTCAATCGATAATTCCGGATTGAAATGCGGTAATGCAGCTAAGCCTTCAAAAATATTTACATTAAACTCATCAATGGTAAGTGCCGCAATTTTTTGTACTAGTTTTAAATTAGAAGAATTTTTACCGGCGCTGCCAATAATAGCAAAAATGTTTTTCTTTATATGCATTTTATGAATGAAAAGATGCAATGATTAAAACACACTGCATCTTATAATCTTTTTATTTTAAAAATATAGATCAACGGATCAAACTCACCATCACTTTCCGGTGCATCGTAAATGCTATGCACTACATTCATGCCTTTTACTACTTTACCAAAAGCAGCATAGCCCTGCCCGTCTGCATTATTGGCACCGCCATAATCCAGGCCCGGTTGATCGCCAACGCAAATAAAAAATTCTGTATTGGCTGTTCCGGGTTCAAGCCTTGCCATAGATATAACGCCATTCTTATGCAGGATTTTTGTTTGTGCTGTGGTTTCATGTTTAATGCCAGGCAGGCCTGCTGAAAGTTTATAATTTGTTTTCCATAAACCGCCCTGTATTAATTCAGATTTTGGCGCATTGCTTGGTTGCTCATCATCTCTCAACACACGGTAGAATGCTGAATTTGTATAATAACCGGAATCAACATAACGCAAAAAAGCCTTTACTGTTTCAGGCGCCTGTTCAGGATAAAGCTCAACTTCTATATCTCCAAATTTTGTTGAGATATCAACATGCGGGTTTTTATTTTCAGCACCTTTGCAGGCGGTTATAAAAACAATAACAATAATCAAAAGGTTCCGGCGATTCATTATGCTTACCTGTTAATTCGTTTATTAATAAAACGAAGTTCTCAAAATAAAATGCATCAAACCAAACAAAAAAATTGTCAAGTTAAATAATGGGCATTGCTTCAAAACTATATCCTCTTGCAGACCGTGTGTATGATTATTTTACTATAAAAAGAAAATGCTCTGTTACACTACCGCAGGATGTTTTTGATGAGAAAGAGTTTTCTGTTGATGAATTTTATAACACCGTTCAGCCCTTCTTCAATCAACCTGAACTTTTTTATACAACGCTTAATGCACCTGCGGCTGATAAGGTTATTGAATTACATGCAGCAAATAATGAAGCAGTTTTTTCCTATCCTTCTCCTGCAACAACCAACTGGGCGGAAAATAATACTGCATTCTTTAAACTGTTCTCTAATTGCAAAAGCAATGAAACATTATTATTATTTGCACCGGGATGGGCAAGAAAAAACCTTGATTTTGAATCAAAAATTTGCCGGCAGTTTTTAAGTAATGGCATTGACAGTTGCCTTTTAATAAAACCTTTTCACCAGCAAAGAACGCCTGCCAATCTTTACTCAGGTGAATTGTTTATAAGCCCGCATATTTTCTTAACCATTATGAACTTCCGGCAGTTTGTTGCCGAGATAAGATTTCTCATTCAGCATTTCAGAAAGCAATATCGCAATATTGGTATAATTGGTATGAGCAGTGGCGGGTTCCAGGCCGGGCTTGCAACTGATGTGGAGCCTGTTGATTTTTATTTCCCCATTATAACGGCAGCAAAGCTTGGAACGCTTACCTGGCAAAGCATTTTTACAAAATATATTAAGCAGTCATTTATTGAAAAAGGTATTGATGAACACCGGTTAAATAAAGCATGGGCCATAACAGATCAATATTATCTTGGCCATAACTGCAAGGCAAAATATATAAAGCAATTTATCAGCTTATATGATGAAGCCGTGGCTACCAAATGCCAGTACTTATTAAATGATATTTATGGCAACCCCGATAAAGTTGAACTAAGATGCGCACACAACAGCATTATATTTCATACGGATAAAATAATAAAAGAGATTGTGCAAACGGTGAAGGAGAGAAGCTGCAGCAACTGAAATTATTCCTGTAATTTCTCCAGCTTATCTTTTAATTTTATTACCTCTTCTAATGTCAATCAAGCTATATGAAAAAAATCATTCACGACAATTCAACAAACAATGCTGCAAAAAAAAGAACCCTGAGCCGCCGCGATTTTGTTTCCATCACAGCCACAGCCGCCACTGCTTTTACTATTGTGCCAAGGCATGTATTAGGTAAAGGTTATATTGCACCAAGCGATAAAATAACACTGGCTTACATCGGCATCGGCACGCAGGGCATAAGAGAATTATTGCCTTTGCTTGAAGTGCCGCAAATCCAGGTAACGGCTGTCTGCGATCCCAACCGTTATGCTGTTGGTTACCGCGACTGGGGCACAACTTACCTGAGAGATGCCATCAGGAAAACATTAAAGAATAATAACTGGAAACCGGGTGGCGATAATATTATTCCGGGGGGAAGAGAAAACGGAAAGTCAATTGTTGATAGTTATTATGCCAATGTTCACAATGAATGGAAATACAATGCCTGCACCGCTTATGAAGATGCGCGTGAACTGCTTGATAAAGAAAAAGACCTCGATGCCGTTAAAATAATGACGCCTGATCATTTGCATGGTGTACTGGCTATGGCCGCTATAAAACGCGGCAAGCATGTGCTGATGCATAAGCCTATTTCAAACAGGCTGATTGAAGGAAAGAAAGTAATTGAAATGGCGCATAACAGCAATGTGATTACGCATTTTATACCCTGGGATTCCAATGGTTCAATGGATACGGTGATGGCCTGGATAAATGCAGGTGCTATCGGTAAACTCACTGAAGTACATAACTGGACCAACCGCCCTGTATGGCCTCAATATCCCGATCTCCCAAAAGATAAGCAACCCATACCGGATGGCTTTAACTGGGACCTCTGGCTTGGCCCTGAAGCCATGCGTGATTACAGCCATGATTATACACACATGGTATTTCGTGGCTGGTACGATTTCGGCGGCGGCTCCATGGCCGATATGGGACATTACAGTTTATGGACGGTGTTTAATGCATTGAAGTTAACATCGCCCACAACCGTTATCCCCTGCCGCAGCCATGTATGTGCATTCAATGGAGCTGTGCCGTATCGCATCAATAACGATTTTTCTTTCCCCATGGCCAGCATGGTCCGCTTTAAATATCCCGCCAACGGCAACAGGCCGCCTGTTGATCTTTGCTGGTATGATGGTGGCATGCGGCCCCCTATTCCGAAAGAGTTATTCAGTCAGAATAAAGAACTACCGCAGGAAGGGATGATGTTTGTTGGTACAGAAGGAAAAATACTAGCTGGTTTTAATGTAGATGACCCGCAAATTATTTCAGGTAAAAAAATGGACGCACCCAAAACTAATGCCGATGCGCGTGACCAGGTAACGCAAACGTCAGAAGCTTTGCCATTATTTGTTGAAGCCTGTAAATCCGGCAAGCAATATCCCGGGAGCTTCAGGGAAGCAGAACCGCTTACAGAAGCAGTGAACTTATATGCTGTGGCATTAAGATCAAATAAATTATTGCAGTACGATGCAGCCAATGTTAAGATCACCAATTCATCTGATGCCAATAAATATTTAAGCAGAACGTATAGAAACGGTTGGGAAAATATCTGAGCCTGGATTTCGAAGGAGTTGGAAGATTATAAAAATGTTTCCCTTTATTATTCAATTAAACAGACTATTAAAAGATTTTTATGCATACAATTCATCGCCGGTCATTTATCAAAAAAGCATCGTTGGGATTAAGCGCTGCATTTGCTTTATTTCAACTGCCAAAAGAATTATGGGCTGCCGCTGTGGCCAATGACATACCCGTAGGTTTTCAATCATGGACGGTAAAAGACAAACTTGGCAAAGACTTTACCGGCACTTTGAAAATTATGGCTGATATGGGTTATAAACTTATTGAACTGTGTTCGCCAAAAGGCTATGCACAAATTGGTTTTGGGTTTCTTGGTTCAATGCCAACAGCCGATATAAAAAAGACAATTGAAGATGCAGGCTTAACTTGTCCAAGCTGTCATTTCGGGGCAGGAGAGTTTGCCGATGATAAAATTGATGGCGCCATTCAGTTTGCGCACGACATGGGCTTAACGCAAATGATATGCTCTACTTTCTGGCTGCCGAAAACGGCAACTTTAAATGATTATCTCGCCGCAGCCGATAAGCTCAATAAAGCCGCAGAAAAAATTAAAGCTGCAGGCATGCAGGCGGGTTTTCATAACCATGAATTTGAATTTGCAACATTAGATGGCCAGTTAATTTATGATGCATTAATGAAGCAGTTTAATCCTGATCTGGTGAAGATGCAGTTTCAAACAGAAGTGATCAATCTTGGATATAAAGCAGCCGATTATTTTAAGAAATATCCCGGCAGGTTTATATCATCACATCTATCAGACTGGACGACTGATAAAAAAGAAGTACCGGTTGGCAAAGGTGTTATTAACTGGAAAGAATTTTTTGCTGCTGCCAAAACAGGCGGCGTAAAAAATTATTTTGTTGAAATGGGCTTTGAGAATTTTAAAGACAGCGTTCCTTATATACATTCTATCTAACACAAAATTTTAGGGAAGGACTTAGAACCTTCCCTAAAATTTTAATATTACTTCTTACTGATTTTATACAAATCGCCGCCATCTGTTAGTGCATATAAAGCATCATTCATGTAAGCAATATCGCGAAAGCGTTCATTCTTATCAGCAAGCAATCTTTCTTCACCAACTACTTTATTATTTTTTATAATAATCCTGGTAATATGCTGGCCACTTAAACAGGCAATAAATAAATTGTTCTTCCATTCCGGAATAGCATTGCCTTTATAAAAGCTGATGCCACTTGGCGATACTACAGGGTCCCAGTAATAAACCGGTTGCTCCAATCCTGCTTTTTGCTGAATGCCATCGCCCACTTTTTCGCCACTGTATTCAATGCCATACGTAATAACAGGCCAGCCATAATCTTTACCTGCACGTATCACATTTATTTCATCACCGCCGCGAGGGCCAAACTCTACTTCCCACAATTCACCTGTTGCGGGATTAATGTCCAAACCTTGCGGATTACGATGGCCATAACTATAAATTTCAGGCGCTGCGCCTGCTTTATTAATAAATGGATTGCCCGGTGCAGGCTTGCCATCTTTTGTTATTTTAAATACTTTGCCCAAATGCGATTCGAGTTTTTGCGCCTGCGCCCTTCCTTCAAGAATAGACCTTTCACCGGCGCTTACAAAAAGATTTCCGTCTTTATCAAATATTAGGCGCGAACCAAAATGCAGGTTGCTGTTTAATGCAGGCGTAGCACGAAATATTACAGTTGGATCATCTACTTTACCGGCAGCTTCATTCAGCTTGCCTTTTGCAACTGCCGTTAAATTTGCGGAACCTCTTTTTTCAGAGTAAGACCAATACATCATTTTATTATTCTTGAAATCCGGATCAAAAGCCACATCAAGCAAGCCGCCCTGGCCTGCAAACAGCACTTCGGGCAAACCTTCAATCTTCTTTACCAGCTTACCGTTCGCATCATGAATTTCCATATAACCTTTTTTCAACGTAACCATCAACCTTCCATCAGGCATGGCCACAACAGCGAAAGGTGCACCCATTTTTTCAGCAATCTTTTCTACTTTATAAGGCGTTGTTGTTTTGGCACCGCTTATTCTTGTCTGTCCTGCAAAAGCAGGTTTGTAATTACTGTTGGGAGATTTGGTTTCAACAGGTGGAAGGCTTGTTGTATCGCTGCTGGCTGATGCATTATTTGCAACAGATGTTTCATCATTTGCGCAGCCTGTTGAGTAAACAAAAAGCATTACCGCTGATAAAAGAATGGTATTTTTTAAATGCATAAAAGTGTTTTAAATGGTATGAAAGGCTTTTGCAGTTGTGAAGATGCAATTATAATACAAAATAATAATCCTGATGAAATTAGAAAACTTAAAAGTTTTTTGAATTATTACTTGACGGGGCTGCCTGTATTCAATAAAGCGTGGCTTTGCCATCCATGCCGGTTTTAATCGCAGGTACCTTGTACTATAATTTTTATGAGCGCATCAATGTCGGGTTTGCCTTCTATATTGTCGCATTCACACTTTATTCGATTGATGTTTTAACCTGAATTTTGAGTCATCATTCAAACATAAAATTAAACCGTATGAAAAGCATGAATTTTAAAATTGATATTAACGCACCGAAGGAAAAGGTATGGAACGCCCTTTGGGAAGATGCCAACTATCGTGCATGGACAGCTCCTTTTTCTGAAGATTCACATGCTATAACCGACTGGAAGCAGGGCAGCAAAGCTTTATTTGTTGATAGTAAAGGTAGCGGCATGGTAAGCCGTATAGAGGAAAACAGGCCGAATGAATATATGTCCATAAGGCATTTGGGTGAAATTAAAGACGGCGTGGAAGATACCACCAGCAAAGCTGCACAGCAATGGGCAAATGCAATGGAGAATTATACACTTACGGAAATACCCGCAGGCACCAATCTTAAGGTAGAGATGACCGGCAATATACCACCTGAATTTGAAAATTATTTTGCAGAAGCCTGGCCAAAGGCTTTGAATAAGTTGAAGGAGATTGCTGAAAGGATTAATTAAAATGTTTTCTTAATAACCACGTTAAATAAAAATTTTGAGAAAGCTAATAATGTGGAATATTATCACCCTCGACGGTTACTTTGAAGGTGATCGAAATTGGGAGTTATCTTTTCATGATACTATCTGGGGAAAGGAGCTTGAAGCATTAAGCATTGAACAATTACATTCAGCAGATTATCTTGTTTTTGGCCGTGTAACCTATGAAGGCATGGCAGCTTACTGGACAAATGTAAAAGGAGAAATCGCTGATTTAATGAACAGCATTCCCAAGCTTGTTTTCTCCAAAACATTGAACTCTGCTGAATGGAACAATACTACTTTGATAAAGGAAAATGCTGCTGCCGAAATTATTAAACTTAAGGCGCAAGGCAGTGGTTACATGTATGTGTTTGGCAGTGCAGATCTATCAGAAACTTTTGTAAACGACGATCTCTTTGAGGAATACCGTATTGGAATTGCACCTGTAATTTTAGGCAGCGGAAGGCTTCTTTTCAAGCAGGGAATTGCTTCCGGAAATTTAACGCTGGTTTCGGTGCAGCGGCTTACAACAGGTGGTGTGGTTTTGAAATATATGAAGTAAATCTGCGAACCATTTGTTTGAATTAATAGTGTTTAATTTTATTCGTCCCGTGTATCAACCTGGTATGCCCGTAATCGCAGTTAAATTTATAACTAAAATTTATTGGTTAAACTATTTCCGCCTTTAGCCTGGTCGAACCGAAATACCTGAGATTATATATTCGCTGCACTGCCATACAATGTAAGCAGCAATTCCTTTTTATTTTGCCGGCTGCTGTCAATAAAAAATCCCGCTTTTTTGCGGGACTTTCCGGGAGAATGATGGGATTCGAACCCACGGCCTTCAGAGCCACAATCTGACGCTCTAACCAACTGAGCTACAATCTCCGTGTTTTACAGGGGTGCAAAAATAACTGAATTAAGCGTTGCAAGCAAACACTTATGAATACATTTTTAACGTTTATTTGTTCAGGTCTTGTTAATTCAAATAATAAAAAAAATGGCATCTTTTTTTTAATTTATTTTTGAGTGTGCGTATGCAATTAAAAATTTCTAAAATTATGTTGAAAAGAACCGTATTCCCGGCGGCATTAATCGTTTTGCTGGGCATTACTTTGTGGGCATTCAAGAGAAACGATAAATCCCCGGAAACGAAGGAACAAATGCTGCTAACCGCTATAGGCACTATACTGGAGCAAAAGCATTATTCGCCCAAACCCATTGATGATAATTTTTCAAAGCAGGTTTTTACCAAATACCTGCAGGCACTTAATCCTGATAAAAATATTTTTCTGCAGTCAGATATTGATTACCTGAAAAAATACGAGCTTATTCTTGATGATGAAATTAAAGGTGCTCCTGCCTCTTCGCAGTTTTACACCGATGCAGCTTCCATTTACTTAAAAAGGGTAGGTGAAATAATGGCTTTATATAAAGAGATGCTCGCCAAACCTTTTGATTTTACTATTAAGGAAGAAATAAGTTTAGATGATGATAAAGCCAGGTATGCGGTTGACGAAACTTCAAGAAAAGAATTCTGGCGCAAACGCTTAAAGTATCTCACACTCGAACAATATACCGATCTTCTTCAGCAGCGCAGCCGTAACCTGGATGATACCGCATGGAAAAAAACAGATGCGCAACTTGAACAAATGGCACGTTCAAAAGTGCAAACTGTTTTAGACCGCAGCTTTAACCGCCAGAAATTAATCTTTAATGGCCAGGAGCAATTCAATACGTATGTGAATGTTGTTACAGATCTTATGGACCCGCATACCGAATATTTTCCACCTGTGGAAAGCCGTTCGTTTGAAGAAGATTTAAGCGGGCGTTTCTATGGCATAGGCGCACAATTAAAAGATGATGACGGTGCTATAAAAATTGCCAGCTTAATTACCGGAAGCCCGGCGTGGAAAAGTGGCAAAGTGCAGGTAAATGATGAGATAATAAAAGTGGCCCAGGGAAACAAGGAACCGGTTGACGTGAGGGGTTATGCCGTTACCGATGCCGTTAAAATCATTCGTGGTTCAAAGGGTTCTGAGGTTAGGCTCACTTTCAAAAAAACAGACGGCACCACAGAAGTTGTTTCACTTATACGCGACGAAATTGTGCAGGATGAACAGTTTGCCAGGAGTGCTGTTATCAATCAGCCTAACGGAAAAATAGGATACATATTCCTGCCGGAATTTTATGCGGATTTCGACAGGCCGAATGGCAACCGCTGCTCGCAGGATGTGGCCAACGAGATCATAAAACTGGAAAAAGAAAATGTGCAGGGCATTATTCTCGACCTGCGCAACAATGGCGGCGGCTCACTCCCTGAAGTTGTAAATATGGTTGGCTTGTTTATAAAAAGTGGCCCCGTGGTGCAGGTAAAAGACCGCAACGGGAAACCGGCTATTTTGCCGGACAACGATACTTCCGTTTTATACACAGGCCCGCTGGCAGTAATGGTAAACGAATTCAGCGCATCGGCATCTGAAATTTTTGCCGCTGCCATCCAGGACTATAAACGCGGCATAATTGTAGGATCCGATACTTATGGCAAAGGAACGGTACAACGTACACTGCCGCTGGGCAAACCGCTTGATTTGTTTAGCGGGCAAACTGAATATGGAACGCTTAAGCTTACGTTCGAAAAATTCTATCGTATAAATGGCGGTTCTACACAGTTAAAAGGCGTGTCGCCCGATATTGCAATGCCTGATCCTTACGATTATTTAAAAATTCGCGAAAGAGACCAGCCAACAGCGCTTGCCTGGGACCAGTTGCCAAAAGCTGATTATACAGAATTTAACACCGGCATAAACTGGGATGCAGTTGAAACGGAAGCAAAAAGCCGCATACAGGCAAACCCGGCATTTAATGCATTGGCAAAAAATGCATTATGGCTGAAAGAAAATGCAGACAGGGATTACAGCCTCAATCTTACTGAATATCAGAAACAGCAAAGCCTTCTTAGAAATACCGTTAAACAGGATGACAGCCTGTTCCGGTTATCAACAGCCATGAATATTCAGCCGGTTTCCGCAGACAGTGCAAAATATTACAGCAATGCCGACAGTGCAAAAGGCGGAAGGTACCTGCAATGGCTGAAGAATGTTCAGAAAGATATTTACATAAATGAAACGGTAAACGTAATTAACGATATTAATAAAGCGCACTGATTTTATTAGTTTAGTAAGGGCATTCTTTTATTTTAAAGATGCCCTTATTATTTTTGGGAAATCTCACACTATGAAATTTTACCATGGAAAACAAGAACGGTAAAAAATGGTTTGCCATCTACACTAAGCCCCGCTGGGAAAAAAAAGTAAACAGTAAATTGCTGGAAAAAGGCGTTGAAAGCTGGTGCCCCGTACAAAAAAAAGAGAGCCAGTGGAGCGACCGGAAAAAAATTATAGAAGACCCGCTGTTTAAATCCTATGTATTTGTGCACATAACCGATGACGAAAGAATAAAAGTACTATCGACCGATGGGGCAGTGCAGTTTGTTCAT
The DNA here is from genome assembly GCF_051953455.1 of Parafilimonas sp. Taxonomy (NCBI): domain Bacteria; kingdom Pseudomonadati; phylum Bacteroidota; class Chitinophagia; order Chitinophagales; family Chitinophagaceae; genus Parafilimonas; species Parafilimonas sp. The sequence goes on from NZ_JBQCIT010000048.1 coordinate 70,498, forward strand.
TATTTAAAAAAGCCTGCGGTTATACGTGATGAAGAGATAGAACTGATAAAATTGTACCTGCTCGAAAAAGATGCGCACATAACGGTAGAAAACCTGCGACAGTTTAATACAAATAATAAAGTGGTTATTCGTAAAGGCGTTTTTATGGATGCAGAAGGCACCGTTTTAAAAGGCGGAAATAAAAAGGTGTATGTGCGCCTCGAAAGCCTTGAACAGGTTTTGGTTGTTGAATTCCCCATAGAACATCTTCATCTTAAAAACGTACATTATGATAATGATAATATGACGCACTCATAACTTAAATTCGCCCATGTTTTCATTGTTTGGTACTAAAAGAACAACACCCGATCTTTCCTTCATTGGTGCAGATATGCATTCGCATTTATTGCCAGGCCTTGATGATGGCCTGCAGACAATTGAGCAAACGGTAAATTATATACGGCAGTTGCAGCAAATGGGTTATAAAAAACTAATTTGTACACCACATATTCTGGCCGAAGTTTATCCCAACTCGCCCGCAACCATTTTACCAAAACTTGAATTGGTTCGCACTGCGCTGCAGGAAAATAATATTGATATACAGGTAGAGGCCGCAGCCGAATATATGGTTGATCTTGACTTTGAGAACCATGTTCTGGAAGGTAAGCCATTACTTACGTTCGGAAAGAATCTTATTCTTATCGAGATGTCGTATGTAGCAGCTTCAAATAATATTGAGAGTGTTATTTTCCAGCTTAAGCTTAAAGGTTTGCAGCCCGTACTTGCTCACCCGGAACGTTATAACTATTATGCGGGTAATATTGAAACCTTCCAGCGTTTTATAGACCTTGGCTGTTATTTGCAGATAAACATTTTATCACTGCTGGGTTATTATGGTGAAGGCGCCAAAAAAACGGCCCAAAACCTTTTAAAGAATAATATGGTTACCTTGGTGGGAACAGATATGCACCACGAAAACCATCTGAATGGCCTGAAAGACCTTGCATCCAGGAAAAGCTTTTATAAACTTTTTGAAGGTATTAATATCAGGAATAAAGAACTGCTGTTATAGCTTTGTATTAATTGAAACAATTAATACAATACCCTTACTTTAATGGTTTCCTTTACATCTTTCAATAATTCCATTGCCTGTTTGGACAGGCGTTTATCTACATCAAGCACAACATAACCAATCTCATCATTTGTTTTTAAATATTGACCGACGATGTTAATGTTATGGTTGGAAAGCTGCGTATTGATGGCACTTAAAACACCGGGCACATTGTTATGAATATGCAGGATGCGGTGAGCTCCCTCAACCGGCGGCAGGCCGATAGCAGGCACGGTATGAGAACCGTTGGTAACGCCATTTTCAAGATAATTGAAAAGTTTGATGCTTACATCCTCGCCAATATTCTGTTGTGCTTCTTCAGTTGAGCCACCAATATGTGGTGTAAGAATTACATTTGGGAGGTTTTGCAATGGGGTAGATAATTTATCGCCGTTCTTTTTGGGCTCCACCGGAAACACATCTATAGCTGCACCGCTTAATAAACCTTCCTGTAAGGCTTTTGCCAATGCCGGTATTTCAACAACGGTTCCCCTTGCATAATTTATGAGTATTGCTCCTTTTTTAAAATGCTTGAGTGTATTTTTATTGATAATGTTTTTCGTTTGTTCCACCTCGGGCACATGCAGTGAAACTATATCGGCCTGGCCCAGCAGGTCTTTCAGGCTTTTAGCGGCATGGGCATTCCCAAGTGGAAGCTTCGTTTCAACATCATAAAAGATCACTTTCATTCCAAGCGCTTCTGCCAGCACGCTTACCTGTGAACCGATATTGCCGTAGCCGATAATGCCAAGGGTTTTACCACGCAGTTCATAACTGCCTTTTGCATCTTTCATCCATATGCCTTCGTGTGCTGCCTTGTTTTTATCGGGTATGCGGCGAATAAGCATAATGCTTAAGCCAATTACCAGTTCGGCCACGCTGCGGGTATTGCTGTATGGCGCATTAAAAACCGCAACGCCGTGTTTAGTGGCGGCTTCTAAATCAACCTGGTTTACGCCAATGCAAAAGCAACCAATTGCCTGCAGCTTTTTAGCGGCATTTAAAACCTTTTCTGTTATATGCGTTTTGGAACGGATACCCAAAAGGTGCACATTGGCAATTTGCTTTATCAGCTCGTCTTCAGATAAAGCACCGCCCAGCTTTTTTACATTCACATAATCGTTCCTTTTAAAAAGATCAACAGCTTTGTCACTGATGTTTTCCAGAAAAAGAATATTAATTTTTTCTTTGGGATAAGAAGTAGTCTTGCTCATAATTGTTTGCTCTCCTGCAAAAATAAATCCTGTAAAATATTTTTTAGCGGGAAGGGGTTAATCTAAACAAAAATCCCCCCGTTTTGCCGGAGGGATTTGAACTTTTTATTTTTTCTTTTCGTAACGTTTGCGGAACTTGTCGATACGCCCGGCTGTATCAACCAATACATTTTTACCTGTATAGAAAGGATGCGACGTATTCGAAATTTCAAGTTTTATAAGCGGGTATTCGTTTCCATCTTCCCACTTAACAGTTTCTTTGGAAGAAGCTGTTGAACGGCTTAAAAAACTGTAACCGTTACTCATGTCTTTAAACACTACCTGCTTGTATGCTTTTGGATGAATATCTTTTTTCATAACTATAATTTTCTACGGATTTTGCCGTATTTTAAATTTAAAGGAGCGCAAAGATAAGCCTGTCAGGATTTATTACCAAATGATATTTGTATCCGTATTCAACCGGCAACTTTGCGCTCTGTTGCAGCAGCAACGGCAATCTGCGGTTCTGTAAGCTTTTTTTCTGCAATTTCCTTGTTAAGATAATATTTCATGGCAGGGCCGGCGATTAAAATGCTCACTATCGTCATTACGATCAAAGCCACAAAAACCTGTTCATCAATAATTTTGGCCTGTAATGCAAGAGCGCCCAATACAATTTCCTGCGAGCCACGCGCATTCATGCCAAAAGCAATAATATTCGATTCATTTTTAGAAAGGCCGCTCAATCGCCCGCCAATTCCGGAGCCAATAATTTTAGCCAGGCTGGCAATAAGCACCGTTATTAAAATTATTTCAATATTAAAATTGGCAATAAAGTTTACCCTTAAACCTATGGAAGCAAAAAATAACGGCGCAATAATATTAATGACGAACTGGTGCAATATCTGCTGGAGTTTTTCAGGAAAGAATTTGGAATCGCCAACCGCAACACCCATTATAAAAGCCCCGAATATGCCACGCACGCCGAGAAATTCAGTGAGAACAGCACTTAACAAACAAAGACAAACGGCTAAGGTTATCATTACACCTATTGAAAAAAACTTGCTGGCAATCATCAGGATTTTGTCAACCACCCATCTTCCTATTGTAAGCAACACCCCGGTGTATAACAATACCATGCTTACCGATGTGAAGGAGCCTTCCTGCTTCCCGGTGTTCATTAGCTGAATAATGATCGAGAATAATATCCATCCCAGGAAATCGTTGATCATGGCAGCCGTGAGTATAAGATTACCGATTTTGGAACGCAACATATCCATGTCCAGCAAAATTTTTGCAATCACGGATAAGGCTGTAATGGACAATGCGGTACCAAAGAACATGGCGGCAATACTCCTGTTGCTTTCTGCAGAAGAAAAAAGGCTGTCATAAAAAAAATAAACGGTGGCAAAACCAAGCATAAACGGGAAAATCAATCCCAGTATGCTGATGGAAGCAGCGGGCTTGCCCTGCTTGCGTATCTGCTTCAGGTCAACTTCAAAACCGGCGATAAACATCAGTAATATGATGCCTATATTGGCAAGGCCGTCGAAAGCCGCATAAGACCGCGGCTGCGATATAAAAACATGCTGAAAAGTATCCGGAAAAAAAGCTCCAAATAAGGAGGGCCCTAATAATATACCTGCGAAGATTTCCCCAATTACCGCCGGCTGCTTTAATTTTTTGCATATTTCTCCCAGAATTCGGGCTGCAGCCAGGATAACGCTTACAATAATTAAAAAATTCAATACTTCCTCAGAACTAAGTTTAGAAACCATAGTTGCGGAGTTTGATGGTGATAAAACGCTTAAAATATCTAAATGCCGGCAATAGTCTTTTCCGGCTGTTTCATAATTTCAATGCCCGGCGGTTGCATACCTGCTATTTTGTTGGCCGCCAGTTTGTCTTCCCTGCCGAGATAATACTTCATTAATGGACCGGCCATCAGGATAGTAACTACCGTCATAACTACCAGCCCAACAAAAATTGGTTCATCAATTATTTTAGCCTGCAGCGCCAAAGCGCCAAGTACAATTTCCTGCGAACCACGGGCATTCATTCCAAATGCCACTGCATAAGATTCGTTTTTCGTCATACCGCTCATGCGGCTGCCAATGCCTGCGCCAATAATCTTTGCAAAACATGCGATGAACAGGATGATGGCAACCACTTCAAAATTAAAATTGGTAACAAAATTTACGCGCAATCCTATTGATGCAAAAAATAACGGGGCAATAATATTTACCACAAACTGGTGGAGAATGTTTTGTAATCTCTCAGGGAAATATTTGGAATCGCCAATGGCAACGCCCATTAAAAAGGCGCCAAATATGCCGCGGACTCCGAGATATTCGGTTAATACGGCGCTTAAAAGACAAAGGCTCACAGATAAAGTCATTACGCCGCCGGTTGACAAAAATTTATCTGCAATCATTAATATCTTGTCAACGATCCATCTGCCAATGGTTAAAATAAAAACAGTAAAGCCAAGCACCATTGCCACCGAGGCGAATGAACCTTCTCCTGTTTTACCCATCATCTGGATAATAATGGAAAATAATATCCACCCGAGAAAGTCGTCTATCATGGCAGCGGTAAGTACGAGGTTGCCTATTTTGGAACGAAGGATATTAAGGTCGAGCAATATTTTAGCAATTACAGACAAAGCGGTTATAGACAATGCAGTGCCAAAAAACATGGCAGGAATAACAAGATTGGTGTGGGCCGCATCCGAAAAAATCCTTTCATAAAAAAACCATACCGCCAGAAATCCAAGCGCAAAGGGGAAAATCAAACCCATCAGGCTGATGGAAGCGGCCTTTTTGCCCTGCAAACGTATCTGCTTCAGGTCAACCTCAAAACCTGCAATAAACATGAGCAGGATGATGCCTATCTGGGCCAGGCCGTCGAAAGCTTTGTAAGGGATTCCGTTACTGCTGGTAAACAAATCATTGAAAACATCAGGCGCTACAGTGCCAAGCAAAGAAGGCCCTAACAGGATACCAGCAAGTATTTCGCCTATTACTGCAGGCTGTTTAAACTTACGGAATACTTCTCCTAAAACGCGGGCTGTAATTAGAATAATACTTACAATAATGAGAAAGCTAAGCACTTCTTCAGAGCTAAGTTTTGAAACCATAGAGACATTTTTGGTGGTAAGTTGCCGGTTTTCGATTTCAAAATAAAGGATTAAATTCCAATAATCCTATAAATGTAATAGGAATTTAAAGGAAAAAAGATTGTGCAGTTATTGTATGGATAAAAATCCTAATAACCTCTCACATTTTTTTTAGCTATATAATTCAAAAAAGCTTTGTTTACCACCCTGTTACCGCCAGGTGTTGGATAATTGCCGGTAAAATACCAGTCGCCGGTATTGGTGGGGCAGCTTTCGTGTAAATCTTCAATAGTTTGGTAAATAACCTGCACAGGTACAGTTATTTCTTTTGGTGTAATGAGGCGGGCAATTTTATCTGATATTTCCTGCGTTGTAAAGGGTTTATAAATATGGCGCACCATATTTTCTTCGGTGAGTTTATTGCAGCGCTCCAGTTCCAATATTTTTTGATGAACGTCTTCAATAACACATTCATCACCGTTCTCTTTCAACAACTCAATTGCCGCACGGAAAGCAATAAAATCGCCGAGCTTGCTCATATCAATGCCATAACAATCAGGATAGCGTATTTGCGGGGCCGAAGAAACAACGATTATTTTTTTGGGCTGAAGCCTGGCCAGCATGCGCACAATGCTTTCCTTAAGTGTTGTACCGCGAACAATAGAATCATCTATAACAACCAGCGTATCTTCATTTTTTCGAACGGTGCCGTAGGTTATATCATAAACGTGCTGCACCATTTCGTCCCTGCTGCTGTCTTCCGTAATAAAAGTGCGCAGTTTTACATCTTTAATTGCAATTTTCTCCTGCCGGATTTTGCGGTTAATGATGGATTGCAGTTTTTCTTCCGTAACATCATTTCCCCAGCTTAAAATTCTTTCTACTTTGGTTTGATTGAGATAATCTTCCATGCCCTTGCATAAACCAAAATAAGCTACTTCCGCAGTATTGGGGATATAAGAAAAGATGGTATTTTTTAAATCGTAATTAACGGCATCTAAAACGCCCTTGCTTAAATGATAACCAAGCGCAATACGCTCACGATAGATCTTTTCATCGCTGCCGCGGCTGAAATAAATCCGTTCAAAACTGCAGGCTTTTCTTTCCTTGGGTTCAAGCACCTGTTCTATGGCATAATTTCCATCCGCATCAATTATTAATGCCTTGCCCGGCATTAATTCATGCACTTCATTTTCGCCCACATTAAACGAGGTGCGAATGGCTGCCCGCTCACTTGCTGCAACAACCACTTCATCATCTATATAATAATAGGCAGGGCGAATGCCATGCGCATCCCTTAAAACAAATGAAGCGCCGTTACCTGTTAAGCCACCTACTGTAAAGCCGCCATCAAACAAAACGGCAGCCTTTTTTAATGCATTGGCAATGCAGGCTTTACCTGGATTTTTATCTTCTTCCAGCGACAGGAAATGATGTATCACTTCCATCATGGCAGCCAGGTCGCTTTGTTTTTGAAAAGGGCCGGGGTTTATATTGATAAGATCAAATAATTCATCTTTATTCACGAGGTTAAAATTACCTGCCAATGCAAGGTTTTTACCGGGTGTAAAATCTCTCTTTATAAAAGGATGGCAAAATTCAACATCATTTTTCCCCTGGGTGCCATAACGCAAATGGCCCAGCAATAGCTCTCCGATGAGCGGCACATGGCCCTTCATTAATTCCGGATGCTTTTTAATATCAGGCTGATATTTTTCCAGTTCATTTATTTCTACACCAAGCTTAAAAAACAAATCAGCAATAGGTTGCTGTGCATTGCTGCGAACGCGATTAAGGAAAGGTGAGCCGTTAGTAGTATTTAATTTAACTGCGGCAATGCCTGCGCCATCCTGCCCGCGGTTATGCTGCTTTTCCATTAAAAGGTAGAGCTTGTTAAGCCCGTACATTACCGTTCCATACTGCTGGAGATAATAAGAAAAATCTTTTCTCAAACGAATGAGGGCGAGGCCGCATTCATGTTTTATTGCATCACTCATTGGGGAATTGAAGGCGCAAATTTACAATTATTCATTAAATGCTTATGTTAATATAAACAGCCCTGTTAATAAGTTTTTGCTTCTGTAACCACACTTTCGGCCAGCCACAAAAACTCTTTTGTAAACACATCAATATTCTTTTGAAAAGAGGCGTCGAGCAGGTTGCCCTGTTCATCAAATTTTTTATCAACAAAGGGTGTAATCAGCATGTGCGGAGACCCAATACCAAACAAAGCATAGATAAGCAATTGCACCTGCAGCCCGCCCCGTATGCCGCCTAATGCGCCCGGCGATGCGGTAACAATGCCAAACGGTTTTCTGGATTGTTTCGGGAAATGATCAAAGAGGTTTTTAATGGCCGGGGTATAACTTCCGTTATATTCAGGTGTAGCAATTATAAAGGCATCCGCGCTAAACATGCGCTGTGCAAGCGGCTTAAATTCAACCGGTGTGGTTTCTACACTTCTGAAAACCTCCTGCTGCAATACATTCAGTTCCCAATCCCTCACATCAATTATATTCACATTGTGCGCTGTTATTGCCGACAAATGTTTTTGAAGATGCAAAACCAACCGGTGTGTTACACTGTTTATGCGCGGGCTACCCGATACTATTTCTATGTGCATGTTATTCTTTCTTCTTAAGCCTGCTTAACCATTTCAACATTTATTAAGAGGCGTACATCATCACTAACCACTGCACCGCCTGCCTCTGTAAGTGCATGCCATTTTAAACCAAATTCTTTACGGCTTATTTTACCTGTAAGTTCAAAACCCTCCCTGGTTTGTCCCCACGGATCAAGCACACTGCCACCATGTTCAACTTTTAATGCGATATTTTTTGTTACATCACGAATAGTTAAATCGCCATGCAATATATATTCATTATCGTCTTTCTTTTCAATTGATGTTGATTTAAAGGTGAGCTTCGGATATTTTTCCGCATTAAAGAAGTCATCGCTTTTTAAATGCCCGTCTCTCTGTTCACTCTTGGTGGAAATACTGTCAACATCTGCTTCAAAAGATATGGAAGCATCGCTGAAATCACTTTTTTCGGCCTCCATAGTTGCATCAAATTTTGAAAAATTACCGCTCACGGTACTGATAACAAGGTGCTTAACTTTAAAGCCTATTTCGCTGTGTGCAGCGTCAATTTTGTAAGTTGCCATAACTGTTTGTTTCTTGTGATTATCTATTTATTATTAAATATGTATGTACATGTATTAGGATAAAAGCTTTTATTTTTCAGTTTCCCTTATTTCTTCGAGGATGCCGTTTAATTCTCTTGCCTTTTCTTCATCCATTATCATTATTTTATCCATCAGCTTATTTATCCGTTCCGTACTATGCTCAAGGATATTAATCCCGGCTGGCGTTAGTACTATTACCGTTTCACGCCTGTCCGATTCAGATGAGGTGCGCTTAACCAGTTTTTTGGTTTCAAGCCTGTCTATTATTCTTGGCACATTTGAGCTTTTCTCAATCATCCTGCATGCAATTTCCTTTACACAGATATGTTCGGGATGTTTTCCTTTTAATATTCGCAGCACATTATATTGCTCATGCGTTAATCCATATTCCTTCAGTTCTTTACTCATGCTGGTTTTAAGCCACCATGAAGTATAAAGAATGTTTAAAGTAGCTTTATGCACTTCACTCTTGAATTTATTACTTTTAATTGCTTTTTCCAGTTTCACAATGCAAATATATGTATATACATCTAATTTACCAAATAAAAACCTCAGTTTTACTGAGGTTTTTATTTTTAGTTAGAAGCTGTTGTTTCGGAAGCAAACCAAAAATCAAGACTTTTACATGTATGATATTCAGGATCAATATCAATATAAAAATCTGATATATGTTGCTTAAACCAGCCGTCCAATGCTTTTTGTTTCTTTTCGCCCAGCGCCTGCTGCGCCACACGGTCATAGTCATCTTTTAAATTCATACGGTGCGGCTGGGTTTGATGCGCCAGGTACACTAACCGCACACCCTGTTTGCCGCGGTCATCTGTATAAACCAGCGGCTGGGATATATCGCCGGCCTTCATACCTTTAAGGTTAGCTACTATGCCTTTATCCAACTGGTCTATGGTTAACCTCGTAGAACCATCATAAGGAGAAGATATGCGGCCTGCATTGTAACGGGTAGCATCATCTTCACTATACTTATTCACGGCTTCATTAAAATTCAGCGTACCGGCCACAATTCTTGAACGAACGCTGTCAAGCTTTTGTTTGGCGCCATTTATTTCTGTTTCCGTTACAGCCGGAATAATGAGGATATGCCTTACCACGGCATCATCGCCGGCGCGGCTAACCATTTGAATAATATGCAAACCAAATTTGCTTTTTATAACGGGGGATACCTGCCCTTCCTTTAATTTAAATGCCGCAGACAGGAAAGTTGGGTCAATGCCTTTGTCCGTACGGTTTATGCTAAACTGGCCGCCATTTTCTTTTGCGGTCGGGTCCTGGGAATAAACCTTAGCCAGGTCGGTAAATTTCTTCTGGCCGCTTTCTACCTGTTTTTTAAGATCGTTCAACTGGTTGGTTATATAATCTTCAATGTCTTTATTGGCTTTGGGATAAATAACAATCTGGGCCACTTCAAGCTCACTTTCAAAAAAAGGAAGGCTGTCTTTAGGGATCTTATCATAAAAAGCCTGCACTTCTGAAGGCGTTATTTTTACATTCTCCAAAATTTTTGCACGCATTTTATCAGCCAACTGGCGTTCAATGAAGGGTTGACGCAGGTCTTCTTTTAACTGGTAAACCGTTTTGCCGGCAATTTGCTCCAGCACATCTTTAGAGCCATATTGACTTATAAAATAACGTATCTGGTTGTCGAGTAATGCATCAATTTCATCATCCCCAATAGTTATAGAATCTTTATTGGCTTGTAACACCAGTACTTTTTGCACCAACTGGCCTTCAAGGAAAGCGCATTCAGGGTTTGGTGGCAGTTGAACATTTTGCGCCTGTCTTTTATAATCTGATATAGCATTCTCAATATCAGATTTAAGAATAATTTTATCTCCCACTTTTGCTATGATCTGGTCTGCAACAATCCGCTTTGTTTGTGCAGAAGCCGCTGCCGCAACCAGTGTGAAAAGAAAGAGGTACAAAAAGATTTTTTTCATACTATATGTTAATCAACCCAAAAGTAAATGATTAAAAAAGCAGGCATGGCGCCTGCTTTTCTTTTAACAAAGAATTTGTGTGAACTATAATGTGCGTTTTACTTCTTCTTTTTCGTATGCTACAATGGTATCAGAAGGATTGATATCTGAGAAATTTTTGATAGTTAAACCGCATTCATAACCGGTAGCTACTTCCTTCACATCATCCTTAAAGCGTTTTAGGCTGCCCAGTTCTGCAAATGCGCCTTCCTGTCTCGGGTAGATAAGAATGCCATCCCTGAAAAGACGGATCTTACTGTCGCGTTTAATTTTTCCTTCCTGTACATAACAACCGGCAACAGTGGCTTTATCAAACTTATATACTTCACGAATTTCAACTGTGGCCACTTCTTTCTCTTCCACCTTAGGTTCGAGCATGCCTTCCATGGCGCTCTTTACCTCTTCAATAGCATTATAGATGATGGAGTAGGTTTTTATTTCCACGCCTTCATTCTGTGCAAGCCTGCTCGCCTGGCTTGAAGGGCGCACATTAAAGCCGATGATGATGGCATCTGATGCAGTTGCCAGCAATACATCGCTTTCAGAAATCTGGCCAACAGCCTTATGCACCACATTTACCACGATTTCTTCGGTTGAAAGTTTTTGCAACGAATCGCTTAACGCTTCCACAGAGCCGTCCACGTCGCCTTTAATAATGATCTGCAGTTCTTTGAAATTACCCAATGCGAGGCGGCGGCCTATTTCATCAAGCGTAATATGTTTGCGGGTCCTCAATCCCTGTTCGCGAATAATCTGCGAACGCCTTGTGGCAACATCTTTCGCTTCTGATTCGTCCATATATATTTTGAACTTTTCACCGGCCTGCGGCGCTCCGTTCAACCCTAATATCTGAACAGGCGCTGATGGCGGCACTTCAGTTACACGCTGGTTACGTTCGTTGGTCAACGCTTTCAATCTTCCAAAATACTGGCCGGAAACTATAAGGTCACTTTGCCTGAGGGTTCCGTTTTGTACGAGCACGGTGGCAACATATCCACGGCCTTTATCCAGTGAAGCTTCAATAATAGTTCCGGATGCTTCCCTGTTTGGGTTAGCCGTGAGATTGAGCAGGTCGGCTTCGAGCAATATCTTTTCCAGCAGAAGATCAACATTCAATCCTTTTTTGGCAGATATTTCCTGGCTCTGATATTTACCGCCCCATTCTTCAACCAGAATATTCATTTGCGATAACTGCTCATATATTTTGGCAGGGTTTGCACCGTCTTTATCAATTTTATTAATGGCAAATATCATGGGCAGGTTGGCAGCCTGGGCATGGCTAATGGCTTCTTTTGTTTGCGGCATCACGGCATCATCGGCGGCAATTACAATCACCGCAACGTCCGCAGCTTTGGCCCCGCGGGCACGCATGGCTGTAAATGCTTCGTGACCGGGTGTATCAAGAAAAGTTATCTTTTTATCGCCATTAATTGTTACCTGGTAGGCACCGATATGCTGGGTAATGCCACCAGCTTCACCGGCAACCACATTAGCACTCCGGATATAATCAAGCAAAGAAGTTTTACCATGATCTACGTGACCCATTATAGTAACAATGGGCGCCCGTGGCAATAAATCTTCTTCATCATCTTCAATTTCTTCATCTTCTTCCTCAGCATCGTCAAGGCCGATAAATTCAACTTCATAATTAAATTCGCCGGCAACCAGTTCAATAACTTCCGCATCGAGGCGCTGGTTAATGGAAACCATTATACCCAGGCTCATACATTTGCTGATGATATCGGCAAAGCTTACGTCCATAAGGTTTGCAAGGTCACTCACAGTTACGAATTCTGTAACCTGCAGCTTGTTTGTTTCGCCTTCTGCCGTATTTTCAATGGCCTCATTTCTTTTTTCCCTGCGGTGCTTGGCCTTTGATTTGCCTTTGCCCGCAGAACCGGAAAGAATAGCCTGTGTTTCCTGAATTTTCCTTTTTATCTCATTTGGGTCAATCTCCCTATCGTGTTGTATAACAGGTCTGCGGTTATCCCTGCCGCCACCCCCACGTTGCGGATGATGGCCGCGATTACCGCCACCGCCACCGTCCCTGCGGAAACGGTTATCGCCCCCACCGCCCTGTGATGGCCGTGATGGTTGTTGCTGGCCTTCCGTTCTTCTTTCAGGCGGGTTACTACCTACGCCTTTTTTATCGATGGGAATACGTTTACGTTTGCGTTTTTCTTCACGCTGAGGTGCGGCCGGACCAGGTTTGGGCCTGGTGTCGTTTTCTACCGGCAAACTTATTTTGCCTAAAACCTTAGGGCCCTCAATTCTCTCTGCCCTTATGTTCTGTATAACCACAGGTTCATCGGGTGCAGGAGCAGGTTCTTCTTCCTGCGGGGCAGCTTCAGACGCCTCTTCCACCGGTGCTATTTCGGGCACTTCTTCAACGGGCTGTGCTACCTCTTCAGCAGGTGGCTGTGGTTGTGGTTGCTCAGTTTTTTTGGGCTTGCCTACTGCTGATAAATCTATTTTATCAATAATCTTCGGCCCTTCAATTTCAGGAGCTTCGATCTTTATAACTTCAGGTTCACTGGCAACAACTTCTGCAACCGGCTCTTCAACTTTTTCTTCATTTATTACAGGCTCAACAGGTTTTGGAAGCTCAGGACTTACTTCGGGCTCCGCAACTGCTTCCGCAGGTTTGGGGGATACTTCCGGTGCAGCCTGCTTAGATTCTTCTTTTCTGAATGTAATTTCCTCTTCTTCTTTTCTTTTTCTTTCAGCCTGTACACTTTTAGGTATTTCAATCTGGTCGGCCTTCGACTTTGCATTTTTATCGCCCTGGAAGTTGTGCTGTAAAGCCTCATACATTTCAAGGGTAAGCTTTGCCGTAGGCTTTAATTCGTCCCGATCAAAACCCTTACCTACCAAAAATTCAATAAGTGTATCCTGACCAATATTGAATTCTTTGGCAGCGCCTAATAATCTTGGTAACTTAATTTCAGCCATTCAATTTTTTTTGTTTTGTGCAGGCTTCAGTTTTTGAAGTTTCTATAATTGGCGTGCATAGTTTTTTAAGCGCGCTAATTTCAATCAATTTTTATACCTGCAATATTATTCTTTTTCGAATTCTGCTTTTAATACTCTTTTTACGTCCTCTATTGTTTCTTTTTCCAGGTCTGTTCTGCGTTCCAGCTCGTCAACGCCTAAATCCATCACACTGCGGGCTGTATCGCATCCAACGCGTTTTAATTCGTCGATAACCCATGTATCAATTTCGTCGCTAAATTCGTCCAGATCGATATCAAATTCTTCCTGCTCGCCTTCATTTTCACGGAATACATCAATGTCGTAATCGGTAAGCTCGCAGGCAAGTTTAATATTCACACCCCTTCTGCCAATTGCCAGGGAAATCTGGTCGGCTTTCAAATAAACATCAGCATGTTTATTTTCATTGTCGAGATCCATATAGCTTATTTTGGAAGGTGTAAGTGAACGCTGAATAAGCAATTGGATATTGCTCGTCCAGTTAATTACATCAATGTTTTCATTTTTCAGCTCACGAACTATGCCATGAATGCGGCTGCCTTTCATACCAACGCAGGCACCTACAGGATCGATCCTGTCATCAAAACTTTCCACAGCCACTTTAGCACGTTCGCCCGGCTCCCTTACTATTTTTCTTATAGTGATGAGGCCATCAAAAATTTCAGGCACTTCAATCTCGAGCAACTTAGCCAGAAATTCGGGACTGGTACGGCTTAATATGATGACCGGCGTATTATTTTTCATATCCACACGGGCAACAACGGCACGGATATTTTCACCTTTTTTGAAATAATCCTGCGGTATTTGTTCACTTTTGGGCAGAATTAATTCGTTGCCTTCTTCATCCATCAGTAAAACTTCTTTTTTCCAAACCTGGTAAACTTCCGCGGTAATTATTTCGCCAATCCTGTCGCCATATTTTTTTACAAGCACATTCTTTTTTAAATCGCTGATGCGGCTTGCCAAAGTTTGTTTTGCCGCAAGAATGGCGCGACGGCCAAAATCGAGCATATCCACTTCCTGGTACAATTCTTCGCCCACTTCAAAATCGGGTTCAATTTTTATCGCATCGCTGTAAGCAACTTCGGCCAGCGGGTCCTGCACCTCGCCATCTTCCACGATCATGCGGCGACGAAAAATTTCCAGGTCACCTTTTTCGGCATTTACTATCACATCAAAGTTTTCATCACTGCCATATTTTTTTCTAAGCAGTGTTTTAAACACATCTTCCACTACTTTCATCATAGTAGGCCTGTCGATATTTTCAGCTTCCTTAAATTCCTGAAAGGCTTCAATTAGATTTATACTTGCCATACGATTTACGATTTATGAAGTACGATTTACAAACCGCACGATTAAAATTCAATTTGAACTGTTGTTGTTTTTATGTTTGAAAATGGAATAACCAATTGTTTTGTTTCGGCTTTTTTTCCTTTGCCTGTTGTTTGCTCTACAATAATATCGTCGCCTGAAACCTGCAGCAGACGGCCATTTACAGCAGTGCCATCGTTAAAATTTACCTCCACGTTTCTGCCTACGTTTTTTAAATACTGTCTCTGCATTTTTAAAGGCTTATCAATGCCGGGAGATGAAACCTCAAGTGAAAAATCGCCGGGTGGGAAAAAATTTTTGCTCTCGATTATTTTATATAACTGCCTGTTAAACTGAACGCATTTTTCAATGGAAATACCGTTATCACCGTCAATAAAAACCTTTATATTGCTGGTTGGTTTAATTTTTATTTCAACCAAAAAATAACCAGGCTCGCTTTCAAGAAAAGTGCTTACTATTTGCTCAATGCTATTTAAAACAGAATCCGAATTCATATATGGTAAAAAGAGAAGGGAACGACTGCGTTCCCTTCCAAAAATGATTTCCGTTTGCAAATGTATAACGTTATTTATTATCATCCAAATATTGCACTGGTTAACCAGTTGTGAAATTATGAGGAGCGTTTAAGGCCAATAATTGAAAAATTGTAATTTTACCACATGATACTCGAATGGCTTTTTACATTTTTGGTTTTCTATCTTTTATACAAATTCATCTTCAATTTTGTACTGCCTGTTTCAAGGACTACTTCGCAGGTGCGCAACAAGGTGAATGAGATGAACCGCCAGCAACAAGCTTATCAGCAACAGGCTGCCGGCAATGCCCATTCAAATAATAGTAATTCTGCTAATACTTCAAAAAGCGCTGCTGCAAAATCCAAGCCGCCCGCTGAAGATTATATAGATTTTGAAGAAATAAAATAATTTCCGATTCAAAAAACCCAGGGATATTTCTGTACAATTCATTCATTGAATTAATTACTGCCACAGAATACAAGCTAAATATCTATATAATTGTTCCTGATTCCATAACGGCAAAATAGTTGATAGAGATCATTAAAAGATTTTATGAAAAATATTTTAATGATACTTACTTGTATGATGGCGCTAAGTTGTTCTACAGGATCCAATAATGTTTCCGAAACAGACTCAATGAATGGGATAGATGAAAGTAATGGCATAATGGATACTACCGTTGGCCCCAATCCTAATGGTTATGCGCCGCCCAATGCAGATATTGACACCAGCCAATACCGCAAAGATTCCATTAAAGCAAGAGACTCTGCGGCGGCTTTACAGCAATAATTTTTGTACGATATAATCTCTTCAATAGACCGCTGCTTTATTTAACATTAAGGCAAAAGCGTTTAACAGGCCGTTTACAGTTTTCTTCAGAATTGCTTTAGAACTGCGTTTGAAATTTGGTTTTTACTAATTAAATTTTAAAGACATGACATTAAAGAAGATTCTAACGGCAATGCTTTTAACGGCCATCGTTGCCACGGGAAGCGTTTGGGCTTATACTAAATTCCAGGATAAAAGTCCTTTAACCTATACACAAAGAGCAAATTCGCTTTTTAAAAATGCAAGGTATGTTGACGGTAATTCCCCGGCACCAATGGTTGATTTTGAAAAAGCAGCCACTAAAGCAAGCCCTGCTGTAGTGCACATTAAAACCGTATTGAAAGCCACGCAAACTGCGGATATGTCGCAGATACCTGATCCGTTCAGGCAATTTTTCGGGCCTGGTTTTGGCGATGGCGATCAAAATGCAATGCCCGATCAGAAAGCTTCGGGTTCAGGTGTTATTATTACTGCAGACGGTTATATTGTAACGAATAATCACGTGGTGGATGGCGCCAAAGAAGTAACCGTTACGCTTAATGATAAAAACGATTACAAAGCCAAAGTTGTTGGCACTGACCCCAGCACCGATCTTGCTGTAGTTAAGATTGACGCCAAAGACCTGCCTTATATCACTTTTGCCAATTCAGATGATGTGCATCTTGGCCAGTGGGTTTTGGCAATTGGTTACCCGCTTAATCTTGAAACAACCGTTACTTCAGGTATTGTAAGCGCCAAGGCAAGAAACATTGGCATTAACAGCCGCAACAGCAGCTCTGCCATTGAATCTTTTATTCAAACGGATGCAGCCGTTAACCCCGGCAACAGCGGTGGTGCACTTGTGAATACAGACGGCGACCTTATCGGCATTAACAGCGCTATTGCTTCGCCCACTGGTTCTTATGCCGGTTATGCTTATGCCATTCCATCAAACCTGGTGCAAAGGGTGGCTAATGATATTGTAAAATATGGCAGTGCAAAAAGGGCTTATCTCGGTATTATGTTTCCCAATGATCAATTGAGTGCAGAAGACCGCGCTAAAAATAATATTAAAGACGGTAATGGTGTTTTTGTAATGGATGTGGCCAAAGGCAGCGCTGCGGAAGAAGCCGGCATACAAAAAGGCGACTTTGTAACCAGGCTCAATGGTTCAACACTGAATAGCGGTACAGAATTAATGGGTAAAATCGGTTCACTTCATCCAGGCGATAAAATAGATATTACCTATACGCATAATGGTTCTGAAAAAACAGCCACAATAACTTTAAAAGGTTCATCAGGCACGTATGCCAGCATGAAGGAACAGGTGATTGACCAGTTAGGTGCATCATTTGAAAACCTTGATAAAGACAAAGCTTCAAAACTAAATATCAGCTCAGGTGTTGTAGTAAAACAATTGGGCCAGGGTGTATTAACGGATCAAACAAGAATTAAAGAAGGATTTGTTATTACCAAAGTAAACGGTAACAAAGTAAGCACTGTGGATGAATTAAAAGACGCCTTGAAAAATGCAGGCAACAGCGCAATTATAAGCGGTATTTATCCAAACAATCCACAAGAAGAATATAAATACGCATTGAATGATTTGAATGGCTAAACATAGTTAGTGTTCTGGTCTTTAAGCAAACCCGTCTTTTATAAGGCGGGTTTTTTGTTTGATATATTCTATCCTATTTTGTTAGATAACGCAATTGTTACTGCCATTGTTGTGCTTAAAAAATATAGTTGCAAAACACTTTTTGCGTTGTTCATAACAGATAATTTAGAAGCTGTTTCAGCTATTTGGTTAAGGCTCATTAAATATGAATAACGTTCAGACGCTCAGTAAATACTTCATTCATTTTTCACCGCTTGAAAAGCGTCAGACCGGTAGCTCTTAAACAAACTACAACCAATAAAAACATCAGCATGAATTCATTTGTATTCGAACTGGAAAACGTTAACAAAGCAACATCCAATATTGCCGGCGGCAAGGCTGCCAATCTCGGCGAACTTTTTAAAATTGAAACAATCAGCGTTCCCGGTGGCTTCTGCATCTCAACCGAAGCCTTTAAAAAGATTATTGAAAACACAACGGAAGTAAATACCCTGTTAAACCAGCTATCGTTGCTGAACATAGAAGACCGTGATAAAATTAATAAGCTCAGCAAAGAGATCCGTAAGATCATAGAAGCAGCAACCATTCCTCAAAATATCTGCAATGAAATCATCCTTCATCTTTCCAGGCTTGGAGACCAAAACGCTTATGCAGTAAGGTCCAGCGCCACTGCAGAAGATTTGCCAACAGCCTCTTTTGCAGGCCAACAGGACACCTACCTGAATGTTATGGGAAAGGATTCCATCCTCAAACATATCAGTAAATGCTGGGCTTCGCTGTTTACGGAGCGGGCCATAACTTACCGCATTCAAAACGGTTTTGACCACCGTAAAGTTTACCTGGCCGTAATTGTTCAGAAGATGATTTTTCCGCAGGCTGCCGGTATTTTGTTTACAGCCGACCCCATTACTTCCAACAGGAAAATATTATCCGTTGATGCAGGCTATGGATTAGGAGAAGCTGTGGTTTCCGGAATTGTAAATGCAGACAATTACAAAGTGCATAATGGTAAGATTACAGATAAAAAAATGGCTGACAAGCGGCTGGCTGTTTATGCTGTGAAAGATGGCGGCACAAAAGAACAAAAGATTGCAGTTGAACACCGGCATAAACAGGTATTAACGGATGAACAAATTTTACAACTTGAATATATCGGAAGAAAAGTTGAAGCACATTTTGGTTGCCCGCAGGATATTGAATGGTGTTTGGCAGATAATCATTTTTATATTGTACAGAGCCGGCCTATCACCACTTTATATCCCATACCGGAAGCAAATGATGCAGAAAATCATGTTTATGTTTCTGTAGGCCATCAGCAAATGATGACGGATGCTATGAAACCGCTGGGCATATCGTTTTGGTTGTTAACAGGCAACAGGGCCATGTTTAAAACCGGCGGCGGAAGGCTGTTTGTGGATATTACGAAGAGCCTGGCTTCAACGGCCGGCCGGCAAAACTTATTAGATGTTTTAGGACATTCTGATCCGCTTATAAAAGATGCGCTTATTACCATTATAGAACGAGATTTTATAAAATTGGATGCCAATGACAAAAACGAAGCAGGCCCTGTTAAAAGTCATAAGGGCATGTCGGCTGCGGATATTCTTGCAGAGGCAGGAAGCAACCCGGCAATTGTTGAAGATTTGATTAAGGACAGTGAGGCATCGTTATCAGCGTTAAAGCATAACATTCAAACAAAATCAGGATTGGAAGTATTTGATTGTATCCTGGAAAATATGCAGCAGCGGAAACAGCGTGCATCAGACCTGAAAAATCTGAATGTGATCATGGCTGGCATTCATGCTTCCGCATGGCTTAACGAGAAAATGAATGGCTGGTTAGGTGAAAAGAATGTAGCCGATACGCTTTCTCAATCTGTATCAAACAATGTTACTTCTGAAATGGGCATGCGTTTACTTGATGTTGCAGATGTAATTCGTCCTTACCCGGAAATAATAGAATACCTCCGGCAGGTAAAGAATAATAATTTTTTAGATAAACTGGTTCAATTTAAAGGCGGGCAACAAGCGCATGATGCTATTGCCGCTTTTCTTGACAAATATGGAATGCGCTGCGCCGGCGAGATAGATATAACAAGAACCCGCTGGGCAGAAAATCCGGTTACGATTGTTCCGGTCATTCTTAACAACATTAAAAATTTTGAACCTGGTGAAAGCAGGCGAAAGTTTGAGCAGGGACAGCGGGAGGCTTTAAAAAAAGAAGAAGGTTTGTTAGCCCGCTTAAAACAATTACCGGATGGTGAAGAAAAGATGAGCGAAACAAAAATGATGGTAGACCTGGTGCGGAATTTTATCGGCTATCGTGAGTATCCGAAATACGATATTGTTAGCCGTTACTTTGTTTATAAACAGGCTTTATTAAAGGAAGCGGAACGGCTCGTGCAAACCAATGTTATAAATGAAAAAGAAGACATCTATTATCTCAGCTTTGAGGAATTGCATGAAGTGGTGCGTACACACAAAGCTGATCAACAAATTATCCGGAGGCGTAAGGAAGAATATAAACATTTTAAAAAGCTAACGCCGCCCCGTGTTATTACATCAGACGGAGAAATTATTACCGGGAAATATAAGAGGGAGAATCTTCCGCCCGGCGCCATTGCAGGGCTGGCAGTTTCATCAGGCGTTATTGAAGGAAGGGCACGTGTAATCGTAAACATGAAAGATGCCGTGATGGAAGAAGGCGATATATTGGTTACTTCATTTACCGACCCCGGCTGGACGCCGTTATTTGTATCCATAAAAGGCCTTGTAACCGAAGTAGGCGGGTTGATGACACATGGTGCCGTCATTGCGCGGGAATATGGCTTACCTGCGGTGGTGGGCGTGGAAAATGCCACCGGCCTCATAAAAGACGGGCAGAGAATACGGATGAACGGAACGGATGGTTATGTGGAGTTATTGTAATGACCTGTAGAGAAGTTGATTTGTTGAGTTGCTGATTGGTTGATAAGTTAAAAGCATTATAAGTTACTTAATATTTCTTCATAATCTTCACAAGCATATCAGCAATAACTGAAAATCCTTTATCTGAAGGATGCAATCCATCATAGGTCATATTAATGGCATCAACCGGATAAGGGTATTCATCCGTGGCCGGATTAAAGGGGATATCAATAAAACCAGGCCAGGTATAATTTTTATAAACGCCTGTTTTCGGATCTTTTAGGCGCTTATAATTTACCAGGTTTTTATAATTCATACCACTTTTATAATAAAGGTCAACGAGATCAAAATGTTCATATTTCGCGATGGCAATAATTGCATCTGCAAACTGTGAAAGCATTTGATTATTCTTTGCTTTATAAGAACCCCATGCATTATTTTTCATGTCGTTGATGTAAACGAAATCCAGGCGCTGCATTGGTGTAATGAGAATGATCTTCGCCTCTTTATTCAGGCTGCGCAGCTTATTGATGATGATGCGGAACGAACCATACACAGTATTGTTGCCGGTATTGTTTTTATAATCATCCATACTGCCCAATGTGCGCCCTGCCCACCAGTCGTTTGTTCCAAGGAATACCGAATAAACATCCGTTTTAGTAAGACCCAGTGAATCTATCTTATCGGCAATGCCGCCGGAAGTCCAGCCGTTATGCCCCTGGTTAATGTAATGAATGTAAGGCAGCTTTTCTGTAACCAATGTCATATAACCTTTGGTTATGCGATTGGCCGTTTCGTCGGGATGTTCATTTAAATAAGTAATAGAATCGCCGATGGCTGTCCATGTAATTTCTTTCTTTGTGAAAGAGATGGCGATGGCTGCAATAACAATGATAAAAAATAACCGCTTCATGAATTGAATTTGTGCAATGTTGTAATTACAATTTAAGTTATATCCTTACTGCTGTGCCGGTAGCCACCACCATTAGCATGCTTCCGCCTGAACCCACCGTTTCAAAATCAAGATCGATGCCCACAACTGCGTTGGCGCCCATTTGCTGTGCCCGCATTTCCAGTTCCCGGAGCGCATTGGTTCTTGCTTCTTCAATAACCCTTTCATACGTTCCGCTTCTGCCGCCCACAATATCTCTTATGCCTGCGAAAATATCTTTGAAAATGTTAGCACCGATAATGGTTTCTGCGGTTACAATGCCTAAATATTCCTGTACAGGCTTGCCTTCAATGTTGTTTGTTGTAGTGAGTAACATATGTATGATTTTTTTAAATAAAAATAAACGATTTTAAAATAAGTACTTTATATAAACGCATAAGCCATTAACTCTTTTAGAATTTAATCAACAATAAATCATTTTTATATTAATGCTGATTAAAAACATAATTGCATAATAATTCTATGAAAGAAGGCTAACGTGCCCTTTCACTTTTTAAATAAACTTTATTACCGCAGTTTTGTAAAGTGAAAATACCTGCATGAAAATCCTGATAATAGAAGATGAAAAGGCTTTACAGCAATCCATTCAGCAATACCTGGAATACCAGGGTTATATATGTGAAACCGCAGATAATTTTTTAAATGCAAAAGAAAAAATTCAGCAGTTTAATTACGATTGCATTGTTGTGGATATTGGCCTGCCTTACGGCAGCGGCCTCGATATCATAAAAGAATTGAAAAATATGGAATCGAAAGCGGGCATCATTATTATCTCGGCGAAGAATTCACTGGAAGACAAATTAACAGGGCTCGAATCAGGTTCAGATGATTACATCACCAAGCCATTTCATTTATCAGAATTAAATGCGCGTATTAATGCAGTATTGCGGCGCAGGTCGTTTGACGGCAATAAAACCATTGTTTTTAATGAAATTAAATTGGATCCCGACGCGCAAAGAATTACGGTGAATGATAAAACCGTAGAACTTACAGAAAAGGAATATCATTTGCTGGAATATTTTATTGTGAACCAGCGGCGGGTGCTCACCAAGCATGCCATAGCATCGCATGTATGGGGCGATGAATATGAATATTTAAACAACTATGATTTTATATACACGCATATTAAAAACCTGCGCAAGAAACTCGTTGATGCAGGCAGCGGGGATTATATAAAAACAGTGTATGGATCTGGATACAGGTTTACGGATAATTAAAACAGCATGAGGCTTCTTACAAAAACAACGTTATATTTTCTAAGCGCAATGACCATGCTGCTCCTGCTGGCAGGCTTTTACCTGTTTAACCAGTTCAGCAAGGAATTAAACAATAGGAGCGATAAAGAATTATTACAGGAAGAAGCTGCCTGGATTCAATATTTGCAAACCGAAATTGCCGCCGGTGTTACTTTTATTTTAAGAACGCCGGATATATCCATCTACCCGGTTGACATACCGCCAAATAATTATGCCACCATCACCGATGTAAAGAGCAACCTTGCCGCAGTGCCTTACCGGCAGTTGTCGCAGGTTGTTTCAATATATGGCATTTCTTACCAGGTTATCATTAAAAAATCGCAGGAACAAAAAGCGGCTTTAATAGCCAATACAACAAAAATTATATTGCTGGTTTTTGCCGGGCTTTTTATTGCAACCATATTGTTCAACTGGATCATCAGTAAAAAATTATGGAAGCCTTTTTACCGTTCACTCCATACAATAAGGGGCACAGATTTGCAGCGCATCCAGGAAACACATTTTGAGAAAACCTACACCAAAGAATTCAATGAACTGAATGCGGCATTGAATGCCATGGCGGAAAAGATTTATAATGATTTCATCAACATGAAAGAGTTTACGGAAAATGCAGCACACGAAATGCAGACGCCGTTGAGCGTTGCGCAAAGCAAACTCGAATTATTGCTGCAAAATGAAAATTTATCGCAGGAGGATATCCGGTTGATTCTTGAGGCCACCACATCTTTAACAAGATTATCGAAATTAAACCAGGGGCTGTTGCTGCTGGCCAGGATTGAAAACTATCAATATAAAACAACCACTGCATTAAGCTTAAATGCGGTAACCAAAAAATACCTCGGCCTGCTTGCGGAATTAATAAATGACAAACAGTTAACCGTAACCACAAATTTTGAAGACGAATTTGTAATGCCGCTGCATCCGCTGCTTGCTGACTCGCTTGTATCTAACCTGCTGGGCAATGCTGTAAAATATAATTATACGGGCGGCCGTATTGAAATAACCATAACAGCAAACAGTTATTGCATCAGTAATACAAGTTTGTATGAAGCCATACCACAGGAAAAGCTGTTCAGGCGTTTTATGACGCAAGGCAATACAGATGCGAGTTCTAACGGCCTCGGGCTTGCCATTGTGAAGAAGATTGCAGATACACATAACCTGCTTATTCATTATCGCACAGCAAATGGTGTTGTATATTTTGATCTAAAAAAGAAGCCGGTTACTTCCTGATTTCAGCAAACAGAAAAATCAATGCCTGCTGCACTCATCCTTTCATTCGTCGATAAATGCCGTTGTTCATCTATCAATCTTAAAACAGCAAAGCTTTAAAGTAGATTTGTGAATATGGCTGCAAACAGGCAATCAGTATTGGCATATCCCGCATTCAGGCATGTAGTGTTTTGGGTTTTTGCCTTCCTGCTGCTAACGCTGATATATGGCACCGCTTACAACAGTTATAGCCTTGGCATAACTATTATTGTTATGCTGCTGCCGGTGCATGTAACCTACTTTTATATTCTATCCGGCTGGATACTCCCCCGTTTTTTTTCCCGCGGAAAATATGTGCAGGCAATAATAGCTGTGCTGGTGGTTATGATATGCGTGGCCTGTTTATACAGACTATTTGAAATTTTTATATCCAATCCTTATATCCTGCATTGGTACACAAAAAGGAATGTAAAGCTTAACTGGCCGCAAATGGATGAAAGCCGGTGGCAGCAGTTTCTGGAACCTTTGGATTTTGCCAATGCCCTTGAAAGAAGCAATGTCGTCGTCTGGATAGGCGTTACACTTAAATTTATTTCATTATGGTATGAAAGGAGACAGGCGGCCACACAGGCGGAACTGAATTTTTTAAAAAACCAGTTACACCCGCATTTCCTGTTCAACTCGCTTAATAATCTCTATGCCTTTGCATTGGATAATTCCCCGCGGACGCCGGAAATCATTCTTGGCCTTTCCAATATTCTCCGTTATATGTTGTATGAATGTAATGCTGAAAAAGTATCGCTTAAAAAAGACCTTGATATATTGCATGATTATATTAAGCTGGAGCAATTGCGTTATGAAGAACGGCTGGAATTAAACTTCAATATAAAAGGTGATGTAAACGGTCAGCAAATTGCGCCGCTGCTGATGTTGCCATTGGTAGAAAATGCGTTTAAACATGGCGCCGGCGAAACCATTGGCGTACCATGGATAAATATTGATGTTTTGGTAAACGACAGAGAACTTATTTTTAAGGTAAGCAACAGCAAACCGGATTGTAATACGGCAGATAGCCGCAGGCATTTTAGTAAAATAGGTTTATCAAACGTGCAGAAAAGGCTCGTATTGCTATATCCTGCAAGACATAGATTTAATATATATAATGAAGAAGAATTGTTTATTACAGAATTAAAGCTTGAATTATACGAGGCCTCAAAACCAGTTGCATGACGATAAGAACGCTTATTGTGGATGATGAGCCGCATGCCATCGACATCATTAAAAGGTATTCGGCCAATATTCCTGAAATTGAAATTGTAGATACCTGTCACAATGCAATAAAAGCTTTTCAAATTATACAGCATAACAAAATAGATTTACTGTTTCTTGATGTAAAGATGCCAGGACTTTCCGGCACAGACCTGGCACGCAGCCTTAAAAACCCGCCCATGATTGTTTTTACTACGGCTTACCAGGATTATGCCGTGGAGGGCTTTGACCTGAATGCCGTGGACTACCTGTTAAAGCCTATCGCTTTCGACCGTTTTTTGCGTGCCGTGGATAAAGTAATGTCGCTGGTAAAAAAAGAACCCGAACAGGTGCAGCCGGCAAAAAAAATAGCTGAAGCCAATAAAAACAATCAGTATTTATACCTGCGTATTGAAAGGCAACTGGTAAAAGTGGATACGGCTGAAATATGGTGGATTGAAAGTGTGAAAGACTATATAAAAGTTGTAACCAAAACAAAAACCTTCACCACCAAGCAAAAGATTAGTGTTGCAGAAAACCTATTGCCTATCGGCGAGTTCATGCGCATTCACCGTTCTTATGTTGTGCCGTTGAATAAGATTGAAAGTTACCACGTCAACTATGTTATTATTGCCGGCAATAAAATCCCGATAGGGCGTAATTACAAATCAGTAAGCTTTCAAAAATTTAATCCGGGCGCAGCCAATATCATATAGTTGAAGGCGATAGACTTTATTTATTCTATTTCTTTCATAACAATTACCTGCGTCATCATCACGCTGTTTTTATTTTCATTCAGCTTCATAAAATACCATTTGTCGATAAAAAGCAACTTCCGTCTGTTTCTTTTGAACATCCTTTCAAATCATTTCAATATTGCGCCACAAAAAAATTAAAACGCAATTAAACAATGGAACAAATTGAATTGACCGATGTAAACGTCAACAGCTTTCGCAGTTACCAGGGCGGCTATTTCAAAACACTTATCTCTCCTGAGCAAAGCAACGGCGAACTTGCCCTGCTGGATTTTGTATTGCCAAAGGGCGCAGAACCGCCTTCGCACCTGCATACGCAGGAAGATGAAACATTTTATGTGCTGGAAGGCCTGTTAAAAATTACGGTTGGAAATATAACCACCTGGCTTGATGCAGGAGAGGCCCTGTTTGCACCGCGGAATACCCCGCATCATTTTAAAATAATTTCAGATACGGCAAGGTTCATTAACCTCATTACACCCGGCAGGCTGTGGCATTATTTTATTGAATTCAGTAAGCCATGTAACGGTGAACCTTTCCTGAATACCAATCTGCAGGCCCCTTCGCAGGAACAGATGCAAGACATGCTGAAGGTGCTTACCAATACCTATGAAATAAAATTTCTCTAACACTAAATTAATCAATACATGAAAACAAGAAAATACATAATTATTGCTGCAATGGCATTAGCCGCAGCCTGTTCAAAAGATGATAAAGACCTGAACAGATTTACCGTTGATGAAAACGCTTCTGTGGTGAAATGGAAAGGTGCTGCGCCCGATCATTTTCATACAGGAACATTCGATGTATCCGGCACGGTAAAAACAGATGGAAAAGGCAATATAACCGGCGGTGATTTTATCATTCCCATTACCAGCATTACCAATGATGATTTGCCGGATACAACAAAGCCGCAACTATTAAATCATTTAAAAAGCGAAGATTTTTTTAACGTGGCACTTTATCCCAATGCCAGCTTTAAAATACTGGAGGTCGTGGATTATAAAGAAGAAGAGGGCGATGCCATTGAAGGCGCCAACAAATTGATCACCGGCGATTTTACCATGATTGGTGAAACCAGCCGCATTCATTTTCCTGCAAAAATTGTTATTGATAACACCAAGATTACTACGAAGGCTGTGTTTACCATTAACCGTCTTGATTGGGGTATGGATAGCTACAGCGATCCGGAAGGCGATCTGTATATTTTACCGGATGTGGATATTACGCTTGACATTACGGTGACCCATAAATAAACGGGGGTATAACTTTTTGCTTACCTGCTAACACCAAGAGGCTGCACCAAAAATCGGGCAGCCTCATTTTATTTTAAATAGGCTGCAAGTAAGTACCTGCCTAAAATATGCAAGCAGTTATGGGGTAAGGCTGATTCTAAATAATGGCTATGCACTTGAGAAACCGATTCTTTGTTTTTATATCATACAAGCGTCAGTACCGGTAATAATGATTTCAACGTAACGATATAAGCTCCATAAACTATGCAGTAAATATGCTCCTGGTATGGAGGAGGGTACGAGGAGGTATGGAGAAAGTATCCGTTTTCCATCAACTTGTCAGGGTTAGGTATAGTTTGAAAACTACTTAAAAGTTTGAGGATGCATGTACCAGGCATTCAATCAGCCTAATAAATAAGCATTGCGAAAAGCGGTCGGTTGTGAATCATCCAGGAACTCAAAATAAACCTTAATCCCAAGGTCGTCCTGTATTGCTATAACGGTATATTCCAACCATCATTACCTGAATTTGAGCTTTCACAGCTTTGGCCTCTGCGATCATAAAAAGAATTAAAATCGATACCAAATATTCTTGCACGATTCATAAAAATCTTTATGTTTGTATTTGATCCGTAATACCAATACCTGCTAAAACTGTAAGATCCGTTTCCTGTTTATTTCGAATGATAGCTTGGATAAACGCCTTGGCGGCATGACTGGCAGAACTAACTGAATAATAATTATACTATAGAGTGAATTGCGCACAGCCTGTTTTGAAAGGTTAAATAATAGGATTGTGCTTTTATGTAAAACTGATTGGCTTATAAGATTATAAACCCAATAACTGCATTACACAATAAGCTGCTTTCATCTCTGTACAATGTGAACGAAAAATATAAAAAATGCCGTAACAACACTTTAACCGATTGCTTAATAACATTCCAACTCCCTGTATATGAAAATCTTTACCCTGTTAAAACATTTGAGGAAACCAGTATTGTTTCCCTTGTTGGTATTGTGTTGTTTAATGATGAAGAGTGAAGTGGGGTGGGGGCAGGTATTTACTGAAAATTTTGAAAGTTATACTTCTAGTTCGTTATTAAGCACTACAGCTTCTGCAACAGGATGGAGGACCACCGATAATGCAAATATTTCAAGCAGGCGAAATCATTGGTTTATAACCTATAATCAAAGTTGTAATAATAATGGGAATGCGTCTTTGTCAATAGGAGTACTTACTGATGCATCTTCTTTATCATTTAATTCCTGCACTTATAATAGAAACAAAGAGCGAGATGTAACAGCATATAATTCGTTTTCTACTTCTAATTATACTAATCTGCAATTAAGTTTTACCTGGAAATGTGTTGGAGAATCGGATCTTTTTGACGTTTATGACTATGGCCAAGTAGGTTATTCAACTGATGGAACGAATTGGACGTATTTACCTACCCCATATTATAATAGAAGTTCGACTGCAACAGCTAATGTTTCTTTACCTGCATCTTTAAATAATTTGCCAATTGTTTATATAGGATTTAGGTGGGAAAATGATGACAATTCCACGGACGGCATTGGCTTTGTAGTTGATAATATTTCAGTGACCGGCACACAATCTATAAGTATTTCAACCGGTATAATATCAGGTTCACCTTTTTGTGCAGGAAGTTCTGTGACAGTTCCCTTTACATCAACTGGTACATTTAATTCGGGAAATATTTATACTGCGCAATTATCAAACGCATCAGGTTCTTTTTCTTCTCCGGTAAACATAGGAACATTATCAAGCACAGCTCATTCAGGAAATATTTTCACAACCATTCCTATAGGAACTGCTTCGGGAACAGGCTATAGGATAAGAGTGATAAGTAATAACCCTTCATTTACCGGAAGTAATAACGGTTCAAACCTTGCTATAAATGCTTTGCCTGCTGCACCAACAGGAAATACAACCCAATCATTTTGTGCCAGTACGAATCCAACAATAGCTGACCTTTCTGCAACGGGAACAGGTATTAAATGGTATTCAACCTCAAGTGGTGGTACGGCATTGGCTTCAACAACAACATTAGTAAATGGAACGCATTATTACGCTTCGCAAACAGTAAGTGGTTGTGAAAGTTCTTCAAGGCTTAATGTGACAGCCTTTCTTACAAACCCTGCTGCACCAACAGGAAGTACAACTCAATCATTTTGTGCCAGTACGAATCCAACAATAGCTGATCTTTCTGCAACGGGAACAGGTATTAAATGGTACTCAACCTCAAGTGGTGGTACAGCATTGGCTTCAACAACAGCATTAATTAACGGAACTCATTACTATGCTTCACAAACGGTAAGTGGTTGCGAGAGCTCTTCAAGATTTGATGTAGCAGTTTCTCTTACAAGCCCTGCTGCACCAACAGGAAGCACAACTCAATCATTTTGTGCCAGTACGAATCCAACAATAGCTGATCTTTCTGCAGCGGGAACTGGTATTAAATGGTACTCAACCTCAAGTGGTGGTACGGCATTGTCAAGTTCTATTATCTTGATAAATGGAAATCATTATTATGCATCTCAAACCATATCGGGTTGCGAAAGTGCCTCAAGATTAGATGTGACTGTTACAGTAACTGATCCTGCTGCCCCGACAGGACCTTCTCTTCAAAAGTTTTGTTTGGATGATAATGCTACAGTAGCAGCTCTTTATGCGGATGGTTCGGGAATTAAATGGTATACATCTGCCAGCGGTGGAACCTCATTGTCTTCTGGAACTAATTTAATAAATGGAAATCATTATTATGCATCTCAAACCATTTCTGGTTGTGAAGGCAGTGACAGATTAGATGTAACAGTTTCTATTAATTCTCCCGTATTAATTACCACACAGCCTGTATCTGAAAATACCTGTGCAACTCTGCCCGTATTATTTAGCGTTGCCGCAATGGGGGATAGCCTTTATTATCAATGGTATAAAGATGGTTCACCACTTTCTGATGATGCAAATATCTCCGGTTCACAGACTGACCAGTTGACCTTTGAACAGGCAGAAGACCTTAATAACGGAACTTATTATGTTATAGTTAGCGGAACCGCTGCTTGCGGATCTGTACAATCTAATACTGTTGCATTAGCAGTTAATGAGGAAATAACGGTTAATACCCAACCTTTAAATCAAGTGGTTTGTTCAGGAGGCACTGCTGTATTTTCAGTAAATGCTTCAGGAACAGGAATTACATATCAATGGAGAAAAGGAACTGTTCCATTATCAAATGGTGGAAATATTTCCGGGGCAGATTCTCCAATTCTGACCATTACAAACGTAACATCTGCTGATGCGGCAACAAATTATAATGTTCTGATTAAAAGCCCGGGAGGCGCCTGTCCGCAAACAAAATCGCAAAATGTAAAATTGATAGTTAACCCCATTCCCCAGGTTAATGCGGTTGCCGATCAGATTATTTGTAATAATACTGCTACCGTTATCAATCTATCAGGCCCAGTAACAGGCACAGATTATAACTGGGAAAACAGCAATACAGCAATTGGCATTTCCTCTTCCGGCAATGGAAATATTTCCTTTACATCTGCTAATTCTACCAATACGCCTATAACAAGTACAATTACTGTAACCCCATCCTATACAAATCAGGGAACAACTTGCACAGGTGAGCCAATTACATTTACCATAACAGTGAATCCTACAGCAACAGTTAATGCTGTGGATAATCAAATAATATGCAGCGAAGCATCTACAACTGCAATAAATTTTAGTACTACCACTACAGGCGTAATTCAATATAATTGGACTAATAGTAATTCAAGCATTGGCCTTGCTGCAAGTGGCAGTGGAAATATTCCTTCTTTTACAGCTATTAATTCAGGAAATTCACCTGTTACATCAACTATAGATGTTACACCGGTATTTGTAAATGGCAGTGTTTCCTGTGAAGGGACACCAATTTCATTTACCATAACTGTAAACCCTTCTGTATCGGTTAACAATGTTGCTGATCAGGTTGTTTGTAATAACTCTTCTACATCGGCCATTAATTTTACTTCAAGTGCCAGCGGGGGCACAGTTCAGTACAACTGGACAAATAGTAATCCAAGCATTGGCCTTGCTGCAAGTGGCAACGGAAATATCCCTTCTTTTACGGCTAAAAATACAGGTACTGCACCAGTAACAGCAACTATAACTGTTACCCCTGTCTTTATAAATGGTAGTGTTTCTTGCCCAGAAACATCTTTAAATTTTACAATAACGGTAAATCCAACTGCCACAGTAAATGCGGTAGATAATCAAATTGTTTGTCATGGCTCAAATACAGATGCAGTAAACTTTAGCAGTCCGGTGAGTGGTGGAACGGTTACATATAGCTGGACAAACGACAATACATCCATTGGACTGGCTGCAGGCGGCAACGGAAATATCCTATCGTTTACAGCTACAAATACCGGTACTGCGCCGGCAACAGCAACTATAACAGTTACGCCGATATTTACAAATGGCAGTGTAAGTTGTAATGGCACATCACGGCAGTTTACAATTAAAGTGAACCCTCTTGCTAATATTACTCCTTTGAGCCAATATGTTTGTAGCGAGTTTCCAATAACGCCAATAAATATATCAGGATTACCATCCGGAACTATAACGAGCTGGACGAGAACGAGCCCTGCTGGTATATCTTCTACTACTATTCCGACCAGTGGAAGTGGTCCAATTTCAGGAACATTTACAAACACAAATACCACTGAAACTGATGTTACTTTTACAATTAACGCCACCACGGGAACCTGCACAAATACTACTACTGTAATTGTAACCGTTTATGCGCCTCTTGTAGCACCTGTAGTTGCTGAAACTCAGACTGTTTGTACGGGTTCTTCCCCAACGCCTTTAATTGCTACAGAAGCAAGCGGTGGAGACGGAGACTATACCTATCATTGGCAGAGCAGTGCGAATGGTACCAGTAACTGGGCCAATATATCTGGTGCTAACAAATTGACCTATCAACCTCCCAATAATTCAGCATATTATCGTTTACAGGTAACTACTGAATGTGGAGAGGTCGTATATAGTAATGTTGTTCAAATATCTTATACATTTGATTTAGGAGTAACATTTGAAACCACAGGAATGCCTTCGAATGCATTATGCGCCTCAGATGAATTTGAAATTACATCTAAATCTATCTCTCTTACAGGATTAATTAGCGATACATACGTTCGTTATACATGGTCTCAGGATAATCCTGTTCGTATAACATCACCGACTGTTAATCCATACGGAGAAACTATTATCGATTGGATCTGGATTTTTCCGTTCACTACCTATAAAGGTACTGGTCATTTTCAGGTGCAGAATACAACAACTTCAGTGGTTAATATAAGTCTATACATTACGCCGAAAATATATAAAAGTGATGGTTCATTAAAATGTAATCTTTCCGCTACACCTGTACCTGTTACCATTAACCCTACACCTGTTGTAAATAATATAACTGATATAATTGCATGTAAAGGAAGTACAATAACGATTCCTGCATTCACAAGCCCCAATACAGGAGGGACCATGTCGTATAGCTGGGCAAATAACAACACTGCAATTGGGTTGGGAAGTAGTGGAACAGGGAATATATCATTCACCGCCACTAATAGTGGTACCAGCCCAATTACTGCAACAATAACAGTTACACCCCAGTTTACTAATGATGGAACAACCTGTGCAGGTACACCAAAAACTTTTAAAATTACAGTTAATCCCGAGGCTACGGTTGATAATATAAGCAATCAAACCGTTTGTAACGGTTCTTCAACTTCAGCAGTTTCCTTTACCACCACGGGCGTTTCGGGTGGAAACATTTTGTACACTTGGACTAATGATAATACATCAATTGGATTGGCCGCAAATGGCACAGGAAATATTTCTTCCTTTACTGCTTCTAACGGCGGTTCTTCTCCTGTTACGGCAACTATAACTGTTACACCACATTTTACCAATACTAATGGTGGCAGTTCCTGCGCAGGTACCTCCAAAACATTTACTATAACCGTTAATCCTACTGCAACTGTAAATGCAATAGCCGATAAAGTATTTTGTAACGGTTCATCTACAGGGGCGGTTGCGTTTAGCAGCTCTGCTACTGGCGGTACTGTAACTTATAACTGGACAAATAATAATACGGCTATAGGTTTGGGTTCAAACGAAAACAATGTAACTGTACTCCCATCATTTACAGCAACTAATAATGGCACTGCGCCGATTATAGCCACAATAACAGTAACTCCTGTGTTTACAAATAGCAGTGTTTCCTGTACAGGTACATCAAAAACCTTTACAATTACAGTTAATCCAACTGCAATTGTAAATGCAATAACAGATAAAGTATTTTGTAACGGCTCATCTACCGGTGCAATTGCATTTAGCAGTTCTGTTACCGGCGGCACTGTAACGTATAATTGGATAAATAGTAATACGGCTATAGGCCTCGGTTCAAGTGGAAACAGTGTAACTGCTCTGCCATCGTTTACAGCAACTAATAATGGCACTGCACCGATTATAGCCACAATAACGGTAATTCCTGTATTTACAAATGGCAGTGTTTCTTGTACAGGTGCATCTAAAACCTTTACCATTACAATTAATCCTGCAGCAACTGTAAATACAATTGCCGATCAGGAATTTTGTAACGGAAATAATACAGCAGCTATACCATTTGGTACTTCTGCTACCGGCGGCACAATAACTTACAATTGGACGAACAATAATACAGCAACAGGCTTAGCTGCAAGCGGAAATAATGTTTCAAGTCTTCCGGCTTTTACGGCTACCAATACCACTACTGCTGATATATTTTCAACAATAACTATTACGCCAAACTTTACTACCGGCGGCGTAACCTGTACAGGAATATCTAAAACATTTAAAATTACAGTTCATCCGACACCCAATGCCGGAACGATTAGTGGTTCACCCACTATTTGTGTAGGCGCAAATATTCCATTCTCAAGCAGTGGTATGCCAGGCGGTAACTGGATTTCAAGCAATCCTGCAAGGGCAACTGTTTCAAGCTTAGGTGTGGTTAAAGGAATCAGTTCGGGTAATGTAACAATTACCTATACGATTTCCAATGCCTGCGGTACATCATCTACCAACTATGATGTTTCAGTCTTCGATCCGGCTAGTCTAACTGATCCGGGAACTATTTCCGGTCCGGTAAATGTATGTTCATCAACAACTGGTTTGATTTATTCCGTCTCAGCACAGCCAAATGCAACTTATTATATATGGACAGTACCTTCCGGCTGGACAATTACATCAGGTTCATCAACTAATTCAATTACGGTGACATCTGGAACAACTGGTGGAACAATCAGCGTTCAGGCAGGTAACCCATGTGGATTTAGCACAGTAAGCAGTATAAACACTTATTTAGGTACTTCAGGCCAATGGATGGGTATTGTATCACAAGATTGGAATGAACCTAACAATTGGGGCTGCGGTGGCGTACCAACATTATCTACTGACGTAACCATACCATCTGGCACTCCAAACGATCCTATAATTTATCCAGGTACTACAGCTCAGGTTAAATCATTAACTATAAATGGAGCTTCGCTTGCAATGAATGGTACCGGAAATCTTAATATTAATACAGGTGGCACATTTACAAATAATGCCGGCACGTTTGTACAATCTGGAACAGGAGTTGTAACCTTCATAGGTACAGGAAAAATAAATGGTACAGTTGCAACTACGTTTAATAATATTACTATGAATGGGCAGTTAACTTTATCTACTGCCCCCAGCATTACTGGAATATTCGAGGTTAATAGCGGAAATGTAATAACCAATAATCCTATATACACAAATACCTCAACGCTTAAATATAATGTTAGTGGGGCTTATACAACAAGCCGCGAATGGTTTAGTGGCGGTTCAACAACTACAAATGCAGGAGATGGCGTTCCGCAAAATGTTATTATTCAAAGTGGTAATATTACAATAAATACAACCGGCGCAACAAACAGATGTATCGCTGGAAATTTACAAATAAATTCTACAGCGTCTTTGAACCTCAATACAAGTAAGATATATATATTGGGCAACTGGACAAACAATGGATTATTTATTCACAATAATCGTGAAGTGACTTTTGATGGTTTTGCAAATCAGACTCTTACAGGGAATACTACTTTTTATGATATAACCTTAAAGCAAACAGGCGGTGCTGATTTAATTATTACCGCGCCAATTACCAGGATTGATCGTAACCTCACTGTTACTTCCGGAACTATGAAACCAGATGTAAACACTACTATAGAATTTATGGGAACTGGAAATTTGGACGGTGTTAATAATAAAGCATTTTACGATTTACAGATTGATAATACTTCACAAATGACAATCGTGGGTGGCGCTGTTACTATAGATCACAATTTTGTAAATAACGGCACCTACACTTATTCAGGATCTTCTAAACAAACAACTTTTAGCGGAAGTGGTGGTGTTATACAGTCTTTCTCAGGCATAGTGGGTAGTTCAACTATCTTTGGCACTTTAGTAGTTGGCGATAATCATCCTTTCAGTACCGGAATTACACTCAATGCAAGCAATGATTACACAATACAAGGCGGAAGCATATCATTAAGTCATAGTAGCACATTAAACAATACAGGGAATACAGTATCATTTTCTGGTTCTGCCGCAACTATCAGCACTACAGGCGACGGTATTGCCTACTTCCATGATGCAGTTACTAATGTATCTCTAAACCCTGGTAGTGGCATCTCAACTTTTAATAATTATTTGCAAATAAATCCAGGAGGTGCTATCGCTGTCAATTCACCTAATTATGGCGGTGCCGCCACGTTAATTTATAACACAGCCACTCCATCGCTTACAACAGGGCTTGAATGGAATGCAAACAGTGCAACACCAGGGTTAGGGCAACCCTTTAACGTAACTATTCAAAATACAAATAATATAGTAATGGACGGCGATAGAACCGTGCCCGGAACATTGAATATTGGTTCCGTGAATACTTTGTCGTTGAATGATAAAATGCTCACAGTGAATACGGCAATTACCGGTGCAGGCAGTTTAACGGGTTCACAGCTATCTGGCTTAACCTTAGGAGGCAGCGCACCTGCATTAAACTTTACACAAGGTGGATCGGCTAATTACCTTAAAACATTTACGCTTAATCCGGGAAGCAGTGCCACACTTGCAAACGCTTTAAATATTGCAGCCGGCGTTTCATACACAAATACAGGCGTATTAAAGGCAGACGGGCCGCTCAACGCAAATGGCCTGCTTACCTTAAAATCTGATGCCAATGGGGATGCAAGAATAGATATTTCAAGCGCTGTCATTACAGGCGAAGTAACCGTTGAAAGATATATACCTGCAAGAAGAGCATGGCGTTTCCTTTCGGTACCTTTTGCAAATACTAATCAAACTATTAACCAGGCATGGCAGGAAGGGCAGACAATCACATCTGTTACTTGTCCACCTTCTGACCCAACACCGGCGGGCTTAGGTACACAACTGGCATACATTAATGGTTATCCTGGATATGACTACCATAGTACATCCAATCCGTCTCTGCAGTACTGGAATAATACTGCATGGGC
Source organism: Parafilimonas sp. (assembly GCF_051953455.1). Classification (NCBI taxonomy): domain Bacteria; kingdom Pseudomonadati; phylum Bacteroidota; class Chitinophagia; order Chitinophagales; family Chitinophagaceae; genus Parafilimonas; species Parafilimonas sp. The sequence goes on from NZ_JBQCIT010000048.1 coordinate 107,524, forward strand.
AGCTCCTCCTTCTACCATTGGTTCAAATAAATTAACAGATCATCACTCCTGGTATGTATTTGTAAGAGGCGACAGGCATATTTGTCTTGACGGAATTAATGGAGATAATATCACAACATTAAGATCAAAAGGTACACTTAATCAGATTGGGGGCATAAACCAGCGCTTACAATTATCACCTGCAGGTATGGCAGCCAATAATTTCTTTATGGTAGGCAACCCTTATGCATCGCCCATCAATTTAGAAACTATTGTTAATGCAAGCCGGGTTAATGGTTTCTACGCAGATAAAGTTTGGGTGATGGATCCAAAAGTTTCAGGCAATAATGGTGTTGGTGGTTATGTGACCTGGACAAAGAATGTGGGTTGGGTTCCAAATGATCCGGATCGTGTTACTGCCAGCTATGCCCAGGATGACCCGGCGGTAATACAAAGTGGCCAGGGTTTCATGGTGTATTCCAGCGGTACAAACGCCCAGGTTCAATTCCTCGAACAGGATAAAGTTACGCTGGAAGGAAATGTTTACGGTATAAGGGCCAGGCAGCCAAAATACCCGGTAATATTTACTAATCTGACCAAAACCGGTGGAGAAGAAATGATTGACGGTGTTGCAGCAGCATTTGATGCAGGCTTATCGGCTAGTGTAGATGAAAAAGATGTACAGAAATTGTGGAATCCTGGTGAGAATATTGCTTTAATACGTGATAACCAGGGACTTTCAGTAGAAAAACGTCCGCTTGCCGGTAAGCAAGATACTTTGTTTTACCGTTTATACTTAAGACAACAACCATATGCATTAAGCATATTCAGTGGAAGTTTCCCGCAACAGGATTTGCCGGCATATGCATGGCTTATAGATAAATACCTGCATAAGCAAATACTAGTGAATCTAAAAGATACGACGGTATATAATTTTACACCCAATACTGATACTAACAGTTACCGCAACAGGTTTATGCTTGTATTCAATGTAAAAGCGAAACCAAACGCTGATAGTTTTATTTATAAAGTAAAAGCACGCATTTACCCCAATCCGGTTAATGGTAAAACATTCAATCTTGAATTGCAAAACGGTCAAAAAGGTAAATACACAATAAACATTTTTACCTCAAGCGGAAGGCTGGTGGCGACGCGTACTCTGAATTACGAGTACCGGCAAGATACTTATACTATTCATGTGCCGGCAACAATTGTAGCAGGTAACTATATCGTACAAGTTATGGATAGTGCGGATAAAGCTGTAAGTGCTATTTCTTTAATAATAAGCAAATGACAATAATCGTATAGATTTTGAAACAGGATGAAGTTTAAAAGGAATAAACATACTTATTTGATTTGGTACAATTGAAGATCAATACAAGTTTTGGTTTGTGAGTTTATAGCATAAAACTGTGTAAATATTTATGAAATGAAAAAGATTATTATAAAAGTGGTGTTGTTAATAACGTTTACTACGTTTTTTAATTTATTAATAAATGCACAATTTCCTGATGACGATCCACCCGATGATCCGGATCCGGAAATCCCCCTTGACCCCGGTTCCTGGATCCTGGCGGCTGCCGGTGTTGGTTATGGCGTGAAGAAATGGCGGGATGCAAAAAGAAAAGGTAATAAAAACGATGCCACAGCCACTACGATTTTTTTAGAAGATGATATACATAAAAAATAATCTCTGACCCGTACTCCGTACCAAAAACCAATTGCTTGAAACGCCTATTATTTTCTGTTGCTGTTATAGTGGCTGCGCTTACCGTGCAGGCGCAAAGAACCTGGTATATTACCGGCGGCTTAGGACCCATGAATTATTTTGGTGACCTGCAGGACAGGCAGATCACATTTAAACAGGCAAGTTTTAGCGGGACTGCCGGGGTAACCTGCCAACTAACACCGCATTTTGCTGCCAGCCTTGCCTTCAGTTATGGCGCCGTTAAGGCCGATGATGCAAAGAATGGCTGGAAATGGGTGAACAGAAATCTTAGCTTTCACTCCTCTATCCTGGAAACTGCAGGTATTCTTCAATATGACCTCTTCAATGTTGAGCAATCTGATGAGCATAATATAGCAGAGATCAACCCGCAAAAAATTACGCCTTATATTTTCGCAGGCATTGGCATGGTGCATTATAATCCCTGGACTTATGACCAGTCGGGCAAAAAAGTTTACCTGCAGCCTTTGGGAACGGAAGCGCAAACTTCGCCCTATTCCTTATGGTCGGTTTCTTTTCCAATGGGTGTGGGCATTAAATATGCGCTCTCCAATAAAATTATGCTTAGCGGGGAATTTAATTTCAGGAAAACATTAACCGATTATATGGATGATGTGAGCATTCACCAATATCCCGACACGGCACAATTGCTCATAACCCACGGGCAGGAGGCGGCCTCACTTTCGTACAGGGCCGATGAAATTCCGAATAACGATTACAAGTTTTATGGTTACCGCGGCAACCCCAACAAAAAAGACGGGTTTTATACTTTTCTGCTTAAAATCTCTTTCCAGCTTCATAAAGAACCAAAGTTCTATTACCCGCATTAACGGGTTTACTTGCATCTTCTATATTTTATTTGCCCGGAGAGAATTTAATGCGATTTTTTATTTAACCTGTTTGCAAAGCTTTAAGCATTTATTTTTGCGGTGCTTTAAACTGATGAATGCTTATATAAAATATACAAAATTCGTTCTGCTTTTTGTTTTCCTCGTCATTATTGCGGGTAGCATAGTGCGTACCACGCAAAGCGGCATGGGCTGTCCCGACTGGCCGCATTGTTACGGTCGTCTTATACCACCTTCCAGCGTTAACGACCTTCCGCCGGATTACCGGAAATACCTTGACAAGCAGGATATAGACATGGAATATAATCCGGTGCATGCCTGGGTAGAATATATTAACAGGCTTATTACCGGCGCACTGGGTATTTTGCTGGTGGTTCATGTGGGCTGGAGTTTTAAAAAATTTTTCAGCTCGAGGCAATCTATATGCTGGCTGTCCTGCCTCTTCTTAGTGGGTACTCTTTTTGAAGCCTGGCTGGGTAAACTGGTAGTGGATACTAACCTGGCCGTTGTAAAAATTACGCTTCACATGCTGGGGGCATTATTTCTTGCCCTGATACCGGTGCTCATACTGCATAAACTGGATAACAATAAACCAATTCACGATAAAGGGCTGGCTATATTAACTACAACAGCATTAATAGTGCTTCTGCTGCAGATAATTATTGGCACCGATGTGCGGGAGCAGGTGGATGAAATATCCAAGGCGTTGAATTACGAACAACGCGATACCTGGCTGGCACAACTGAATACCATATTTGATGTGCACAGGATTGTTGCCGTGGTAACATCACTGCTGGTGATATTTATATTCTGGCGCTCTTTATCGCATGCAGCATTGCAAAAGAAAGCGTTGTTCCTGCTGCTCACTGTTTTGCTTACAGCGGCAGCCGGTTTTTTAATGGCGTCATTAAACATCCCTGCTTTTATACAGCCGGTTCATCTGTTACTTTCTTCTGTTTTATTTATAAGCCTGTTTGCTTACAGGCTTAATTTAAAAAAGCAGCAGTGATTATCGGTTAATATTTTTTTGAATTTATTTTTTGCAACTTCGTGCCTGAATTTCAAAGCACACTTATTCATCATTAAACAATTCATCATTGGAAAAGACTATTAATACAGGCATCATAGGTTTTGGTGTTGGCGGCAATACATTTCACGCACCCATTATTTCAACTACGGAAGGCTATAATATCAGCAGCATAAGGGCGAGGAAAGACAATGAAGTTGCCATTGCAAAGGAACGCTATCCCAATGCTGCAATAAAAGATAACACGGATGATATTATCAATGATCCAACTATTGAACTGGTTGTAATAACCACGCCTAATGCCTATCATCACCCGCTGGCCAAACAGGCATTACAGGCAGGCAAACACGTGGTGCTTGATAAGCCGATCACTATTACATCGGCCGATGCAGATGATCTTATCAAGATTGCCAAAGCGCAAAACCGCATATTATCCGTTTATCACAACCGCCGTTACGACAGCGATTTCAGAACGGTGAAAAAAATACTGGACGGCCAGTTGCTGGGCAGGCTCGTGGAATTTGAAAGCCATTACGACCGTTTCAGGAATTATTTAAAGCCGGGCGCGTGGCGTGAAAAAGATGAGCCCGGTGCCGGTATTTTATACGATCTCGGCGCGCATTTAATTGACCAGCCCTTATTGTTGTTTGGCATGCCTGAAGCCATTACGGCTGATGTGCGCGTGCAGCGCGAGGGCACAAAAGCCACAGATAATTTTGACGTGATATTACATTATCCCGGCCTGAAAGTAACCCTGAAAGCAGGCATGCTGGTGAGCCAGCCTTTGCCACGGTATATTATTTTGGGTGATAAAGGCAGCTTTGTAAAATATGGTTTGGATGTGCAGGAAGTGGCTTTAAAAGCAGGCTTAACAGCGCATACAAAGAGTGACTGGGGCATAGAGCCCGAAAGTGTTTGGGGCAGCTTGGTTACTGAAATAAATGGTGTAAATTTTTCAGGAAAGGTGCAAAGTGAAAAAGGCGATTACAGGGATTTTTACCGCAATGTGTATGATGCTATTGTGCACAATAAATCATTAGATGTAACGGCCGCACATGCAAGAAATATTATCCGCGTAATTGAGCTTGCCATACAAAGCAGCGACGAGAGAAGAACGGTTGATTGTAAAGGAGCGTTTGTGTAATCTTATATTTTTAAATGAATGCATGCTGCATGTATTTTTTGTTGAATAAAGTTATGCGGTACAAGGGAGTGACACAACCGTGATGCCACCTGTTCAATTGCTGGTTATCAAAAGAAAATTTATAAACAGCGTAAGCTGTTATTTATAATGCCACCTCGCAAAAAACAAGATAAAAAGTCATCAACAGCAAAGGTTGTTGCCATGCAACATAACGATGCCGTGATTGATGAAAAGCAAACGCCGTTACAACAGGCAGCCGCCGCAGAAAAAAACGATGACTTTGCCCTGGCTGAAAAGATTTATAAAAAGCAAATTCAGTTAAAAGCCTTTAATGCGGCCGTTTATAAAAAGCTGATGGTTATTTACCGCAAACAAAAAAGATATAAGGATGAGCTTGATATAATCAATAAAGGGCTTAAGCATTTTGATGAATACCGTAAAAAACAATCTTCGCAAAAGCGTGTAAATACAAGTATTAAAAAGCTAAGTCAACGCTTAAATAAAAGCCTTGGCTTAACCAACAGCCGCGGTAAAGAATTATATGAACCTGCACCCATTCCGGAATGGAAGAAACGAAAAGCAACTGTTGAAAAAAGATTAAAGAAAAAGAAGTAGTCCTATTTTTTTGCCGGTGCTTTCGGTTTTCTTTTTAACAGCATTCTTTTCTGCGGCAGTTTATCGCCAAACAAAACACCCCATTGCTTAAACTGTTCCGTGCGGTCGAATATTACTTTTGTTATAGCCAATATAGGCAGTGAAAGGAACATTCCCGAAATGCCGGCTAAAGCACCGCCAACAAAAACACCTGCAAGGCTTGCCAACGCATTCACCCTTACTTTACCGCCCACTATGCGTGGCATAAGAATGTTGTTGTCAAGAAACTGAACAATGGCGATGGTTACGAGCACTGTTATTACATCGCTTAAATCGGGTGAAGAGCTTAAGGTGAGCAATACGCCAAGTATATTGCCAAACAGGGCGCCTATATAAGGGATTAAATTAAGAACGGCGAATATGACACCAATCAATAAAGCATGCGGAATGCCCAATATTAACAAGCCGCCACCGAGTAAAATAGTGATGTAGGTGATTTGTATCAGCAATCCTACGATATAACTTTTAATAATAGATTCAGTTTCGATAAGTGCGTCTTTTATTTTTGGGTGCAGCTGCTGCGGGAACCATAAATAAATGAACTGCTTCAGTATATCTTTATACAGCAGCATCAGAAAAGTATAGATTGGGAGCAGGCCAAAAAATATTAATACGGAACCAATGGAACCGGCTGCACCGCCAAGGTACTGCCCTGCCGAATCCAATATCTTCTTGCTTTGTTCATTTGCAAACTTCGATTGCTGCGCTGCAGAAATATTTGTTTTTTGGCTAAACCATGCGCTTAGCGCATTAATATGGTTAAGAATGTTTTGCTTGATCGTAGCAAAATCGTCTATAACAGGCTTTGTTTGCATCATTATAAAAAACATAATGCCCGCTATTATTATAATCATCAACAGCAATGCAAGAAAAATGGCTAACACACGGGGAAATTTTTTACGCACCAAGAAGCGATAAACGGGTAATAATACTATGCTCATAAAAAAAGCCATGAGCAACGGCATTATTATTTGCTGGCCATACACTATCACCATGCCCAATACTACAAGCCCCAACAATTCAATAGATCTCCTTACAGTTAATGGAAATGATTGCATAGAAGTTGTTTAGTTAAATATACATGCAAATGCTTAACCAAATAATTATAAAAAAGCCTGGTGGTTAAACCAGGCTTTCTGCTAAAAATTGCTATAATTCATTTTTTATTACAACTTGAAGCCTACACCAACACTGAATGTTCTGAATTTATTTTTATCGTTGTTGTTGTTATCAGTTTGTGTGGAATTGATTTTGGTTAAGCCTAAGCCATAATTCGCAGTTATCATAAACCTGTCAATTTCAAAACCGGCCAGTGCGTTAATACCTGCATCAAATCTTTTCAGCCGGTCATACCTTGCGCCTTCCTGGTCGCCTGTTGTGGGGTCGTCATTATTAAACTTAATATCTTCAGAAGATGAAGATTTAACACCCGCAAATGAGCTTTCCATTTTTGATTTACCGCCTATACCCATTTGAATATAAGGACCTGCGCCAACGATGAATTTGGTTGATTCAGATACCGGCAGCTTTACCACGGCATTTACCGGCAATTGTAAATAAAGCGGGTTGAATTTGGTTTTAACATAGTTGTCCGATTTATTATTATCATCCAAATACCAGTTTGCTTTCGACCCTTGCCCGTTTAACAATAACCCGGTTTGCACAGATAATATTGGCGCTACCGGCAGGTCTGCAATTACACCCGCATGAAAGGTGCTTAATGCCCTGGAATCATTCACAGAACCATCATTACTCGTGGAAATATTTGACAGGTTATAACCGCCTCTTATATACACTCCGCCATTATTGGTTGGAGTTGTGGTCTGCGCTTTTAATCCAATAAAAGAAAATGCAGCAAGACTTGTTAATACTCCCAATTTCATTACTTTCTTGATCATAACATATTTTTTAGGAAAGGATGTTTTACTAATTGCATGCCAATTGAAACTTTTACAAGTAATTCATTTTATTTCTTAGCATATTGTTGTATCTATTTGGGTGATAATTTCCACGATGAAACTTATAAATGTAACAGGCTGTTAATTACATTTAAAAATTAGCATTACATGCAGCGTTATTACCGAATGCTTATAAAACAATTACTAATTTTATCATTCAAAAAACCATGCTGTATGAAAAACATTTTGCCTCTTATTTTAATTATGATTTTGCCGGTTGCGGTTATTGCACAAAGAAATATTGCCGGTGCCTGGCAATATAAAGCTGGAACCATTGAAACGGTTTTGATATTTGCGCCCTCTTATTTTAGCGTTACCACATTTGATATTCCCAATAAAAAGTTTATACATACATGGGGCGGCCGTTATAGTAAACAGGATAATAACGTGAGTGCTGTTATTGAATTTAATTCATTGGATAAAGCACAGGTTGGAAGGAAAATAAATTTTAATGCAGCTATAAATAATAATGTACTGGCCAGTAATATTATTAATGATCATAAAGAATGGAAACAGATAGATGATAATACAGGGGCGCTTGCAGGCTTATGGGTAATAACAGGCCGTGAACAAAATGGTGTAATGAATAAGATGACGCCGGGTGAAAGAAAGACTATTAAAATACTTTCAGGAACAAGGTTCCAGTGGGCTGCTATCAATACGGCAACAGGTGATTTTTTTGGAACAGGTGGTGGTAATTACAGTTTTCAAAACGGTATTTATACAGAGAACATTGAATTTTTTCCAAGAGATAGTACGAGAGTGGGGATGGGCTTAAGCTTTAATGGCTCAGTTAATGGTGATGAATGGGACCATAGTGGTAAAAGTTCAAAAGGTGATCCTGTGCATGAAATCTGGACAAGGCTGCCTTAAACCAATCAGGCAACGGTATTATTATTTACCTGCTTTTGATTTGATGGATTCATCTGGTATGTAAGCACACTGCCATTCTTTAATATTTCAATTATCCGGTAGCCATGATATTTTGTGCCCCAGTTGCCGGCTACATGCGAGTCAAAGAAATAATGTTTGCCTTCATTTTCTTTCATACCATCTTCGTCATGATCATGCCCGTGAAATACGGCTTTAAGATTTGATTGTTTATTAAACATTGTTACCAGTTCGGGACAGGGAAGGCCAGCACCCGTCCAGCTAAAGGGCGTTATATGCATGAATACAAACAAGTGCTTTTTATCAGCGTATTTATTCAATTGCTCTTTTGCAAATTCAAGATCGGGGCAAATGTATTTGCCCTGATCATCTGCACTGTTTAAAACAATAAAAGCAGTTTCATTTTTTTCGAAGCTGTAATGCCATTTTGTGGTAAACATTTGCTGCCATTGTCCTTCATCTATCATATCATGATTGCCATGCGATACATGATAAGGCATTTGTAATTTATCCCATTGCTGTTTTACCAACGGCATCATGGAAGTATCATTATGAAATAAATCACCATTCACAAATGTGAAATCCAGGCCCCTTGATTTTTGTTCAGCATTCAGCCAGTTAACCATTTGTTTATGCAGCACCTCATATTCTGTAGAGGGCTGCCCGTAATGCCCATCAGAAACAGTGGCAAAACGAAGCAATACATTTTCTTTGTCAGGAGGCCTGAATGATGATGCGGCAAATGATTGCAATACATTGCCTGCACTAATCATAACAATAGCCCTGATGCCTTGTTTTAAGAATGCTCTCCTGTTTTGCATGGCGTTCAATTTTACAAATGCTAAATAAGCATATTTATATTACGTAAATATTAACTGCTGACATATATTGTTACTCATCTTTCTTAAAAACGAATGCATACTCAAACGGCGGTATAGTAACGCCATAGGATGCTGCTGATGTATCTTTCTTACTGATGGTGAGCAACACGTTGTTGTTGCTTAAATGTAACACAATCGATGCTTTTACTGCAGTGTTTAAGCCTGCGTTCAATATGGTATCGCCGGCCTTTCCTTTACCTGGTTCATCTTCTTTTAAAATTATATAGCGCTGCGAACCAACATCAACCTGCTTATCGGTTAACGCTATTTCATTTGTAAACGCGCAGTTTTTACATTCGGCAAAGGCATTGAATACTTCATGATAGGCCGTATCATTTGCTTTGGGGTAGTAGAATTGCACGCTGGTTTTAATATTTAGTTTTCCATCGTCACCATCCTCTATTTTCAGGTAGCCTTTTCTTTCGCTCATATCAGGTTGTGTTCCCGTCAATATCCAGTTGCCTGTAAAATTTTCTTTTGAAAGCACGCTGTCTTTATTACTTATATCTTCCTTATTTATAATTGTTTCAGGTGCAGTTGTGCCAGTGCGCAAAAAATAGAAAAGGCCTGATGCGGCAGCCACTACAACCAGGAAACCAATTACATATTTTGAGCGGTTTTTATATGCTGAATTGCCCTTCTTAAAATTTTCATTACTTACTTCGGGCATGGTGCCGCTTAAAGTATCTTTCAGGCTTTGCAGGCCTGTTTCATAATTATTAATGAAATTAATATACTGTAATCTTTTTATCCTGAAAGGCGCTTTGCTTTCGCTGATAAGCAGCGGTATAACGGGTTTATTTTCTTCCAGTACATAATAAACTTCATCCAGCACGTTTTGCGAAGCGGCTGATTTTTCCGACTGAATATATACCAGGCAATCACAGGTGCTTAATGCCTGCTCAATCTGCATATCCCATTCGCTGCCGGCACGAATATCTTCCTGGTCAATCCACACATCGTAACCATCTTTTTTTAAATCCAGCGCAAGCTTTATGGCAAAAGCAGTATCGGTTCTTGAATAGCTGAAAAAAACTTTTTTGTATTTCATAAGCTATGTGGTGCTCTTACAAATTTATTTTTAATTCATAAAAGCATGCTGAAATAATTATTGCAGCGGCTGTGGCGCAACACCTGTAAAGGTTAGCTTCACCGGTTTTATCATGCCGTTCTCATCAAAAAACATTTCTTCAATGCAGGTGGCGCGATGGTTGGCTGCGGTTTCACCCAATGGCCTGCGGTGATAAATGATATACCATTTATCTGTTGCTTCATTATGTATTACAGAATGATGGCCGGCGCCTGTTGCAGCAGCACTGTCTTGTTGTAATATCTTGCCCGCCCTTTTGAAAGGGCCAAAAGGCGAATCTGCTATTGCATAAGCAACGGAATAATCAGGCCCTGTCCAGCCGCCTTCGCTCCACATAAAATAATACTTATTGTTTTTTATAAACATGCAGGGGCCTTCCACATATTTATCCGGTGTTATCTCTTTAAACAAAGTGCCATCCTGCATAGGAACAATGCCGGTGAAATCATCTTTTAAGCGGGCAATATTGCAATGCCTCCATCCGCCATAAATAATATAGTAAGCACCATCTTTATCTTTAAAAACATATTGGTCTATCGGCTGTGCACCGTTATAGAATTTATCTATCAAAGGTTTGCCGAGATAATCTTTATAAGGTCCTTCCGGCTTATCGGCAACAGCAACACCAATACCGCCATATTCCTTATCGCTTTGAATATCGTTGGCCCCAAAAAAGAAATAATATTTATTGTCTTTTTCAACTATAGCCGGCGCCCACATGGCACGCTTTGCCCATTTTATAGCTGCCGTATCAAATATGCGGTCGTGCTTTGTCCAATGCACTAAATCGGGCGATGAAAAGGCATCAAAGAAAACCTGCTTTTCATATACATCAGAATAAGTGGGATATATCCAGTATTGATGGTTGAATATAACGGCTTCGGGATCGGCATACCAGCCTTTAAGAATGGGGTTGCCGGATGTTTGTGTATTGCCGTGTTTTATTGCAAGCAACAGTAAAAAAATGAAGCTTAACTTTTTCATTCGTACAAGTTTTTTTTCAATAATCTCATGAAACCTCGTCACGTGCATTTTTCTGTGTAGAAATTATCACGCCCGGTTCATGCGTGAAAGATAAAACGTTATAAGCAATATCTTTCATCACTTGCAACAGCGTTTCAAAGCAGTGAACCCAACTTAAAATTTATCAGCACTTAATAACCGCATCCTGTAAGCATTCATCGCGGTTATACCAAGCTTTTTTATGAGGCGATAGTTTACAATTACGCCAACCGGTGCGCCAATTACCGGCAGCAACTGCGCCATTTTGGCGAGGTCAAGATAATCGCGGTATTCCTGCTGAAAGGTACGCCAGTCGAACTGATTGATATCATCGGGTAATTGGCTGGCATATTCATTCCAGTCAACCATTTTCAGATAAATATTTCTTCTTTCTTCATCGCTTGAAAAAGCCAGCTGCATAATGTGCAAAATATAGATGCGTTCTTTATAATCTTTTATATCAAACCCATACATGGAAGCAATATCAAACAACAGTTTTATTTTAATCGCCAGCAACAAAGGAAAATCTGCAAGCCCTAGTAAAATGCCGCCTGCACCTGTAACACCACCTTCTGCCGCCGCCGTGGTTTTATACCATTTAATGCGTTCTTCAATCAATCTTTCTTTTATTTCAAGGCTGTCTTTTGTATTGGGCTTTGAAGTGGTAATGCCGGCGCCAAACAGCACGCTTCTTACCATTTGTTTTATGGCAGTTGTAACAGCTTTATGTATTTTCTCAGGTATATAGCTGTTTATTTTTGTTTGCATTTTTTTGGAAAGCCGGTTCACCAACCCGGGCCCCCGCCGCATCTTCCTTTGCCAGTTTTTTAATTCGCTCGTTATTTGCTGCAGGTAATCATTCATGTAATTATTTTTATAAAAAATACCGATTTAAAATTATTATATTACTACGCCGGGGTTAATTGTATGCTGTATACATTATAGCCATTACCAATCTTTTTATTGCCGCATTATTTATATCATAAAACAAGTGAAATAGTGAAGATGCGCCATTGCTGTAAAAAATATTTAATATTACAATTTTAATACCGCTTCATAACCAACTTAAAGATGAAGATTGATTACAGAAAAATTAGTATTTATTTTTTTGCCGCTGCTTTCATTTTGGTTTCATCCTGCACACAAAAAGACCCGCATAATTCACTTACAGAAAGCGAAAAGAATGAAGGCTGGCAATTATTATTTGATGGCAAAACGCTGAATGGGTGGCATGCGTATAATCAAAAACATTTACCCCCGGTTTGGAAAGTGGAAAATGGTGAATTGAAATGTGTGCAGATACCCAGCAATCTTGATCATGCTGATCTTGTTACAGACAGCGTTTATGAAAATTTTGACCTGCGTTTTGAATGGACAATACAGAAAGCGGGCAACAGCGGCGTAATGATAAATGTGCAGGAAGACCCGAAATATGCCGCTACTTTTTTTACAGGGCCTGAATTTCAAATGCTGGATAATGCCAATGATCAAGTGCATAAGGGCAAGGCTGCAGAAATTGCGGGCGCCGTATATGCTGTGTTGCCGGTTAAAAATGAAGTGCAGCCAAAACCGTTTGGTGAATGGAATGAATCCCGCATTGTACAAAACAATGGCAAAATAACTTTCTGGCTTAATGGTGTTGAAACCGCTGACATTTTAATTAACAGCGATGAATGGAATGAGCTTGTTAACAAAAGTTCACTGCACACCTATCCTGATTTTGGCAAGCTTACCAAAGGCCGCATTGCTTTACAGGATCATATAGATGAGGCTGCTTTCCGGAATATGAAAATTAAAAAGCTATAAATTAATACCAGGCTTATTCCTCGTAATAAAAGCTGGAGAAGTTTGTTATCTCTTTAAAAAACCTGTCGTTTTGCTGCCCGTTTATTTTAGTGCCCAGTGCATCTTTCCAAACAAGTGCATTATAAGGGTTCATGGTGCTTATAAGGCTTACCAATGTGCCTGAAACGGGTGCATAAATTTTAAGTATTTCTGTGTCACCGGCTGCATGCTGAAAAGCTTTGCTGAAATGAATAACGGTTTTGCCTGTACTTTCTGAAGGCACATAAATTGAATCGCTTTCGGTTTCTAATACTTCGTTTTCATTTTTTACTGCCAGTTTGCATTTACTAACCGATCCGTTATAATCATGTGATGCAGATATAGACAAGGGCAGGTCAATCAATGTCCATCTAAAATCTCCTGTTAATTTAACCTGTATTATTTCTTTGAAACCGTTTCCCAAAACGCTGCCTGAAGGATTTTGGAACAGAATGCCCGGCTTATTGCGCACAAGGCACATGGGATCTGTTTTCACCGGTTTGGAGAGAGTTATATAATGCTCCATGTTATCTTCGGAACTTACATAGGAAATGCCTGTAAGGCTTACCTGCGCAACCGAACCGGAATTGATTTTATTTACATTTTTATAAAAAATATCCATTATTAAATCCGCACCTGATCCCGGTTGTAAATAGCGGTCTATAAAATAAGTCATCATCCCCGTATCATTGAGTATTTTATAATCGTAAATGCTGCTGATCCGGGAAGATGATATGAGTGAAGGCGCAGAAAAATCCATGCGCCTCAGCAGGATCAGTTTGGATGCAATAACCTGAAACTCTGCAACAGAACTGTCTCCGTTTGGTATAAAGGTCTTTTGTGTTACTGGTGGTAATATTCCTGTTTTAACAGTGATGCCTGCATCTTTAATTACAAGAGAATCGCCGGCAACACTACTGCTAACTTTTGTGCTAACGATGGCTGTATTTTTTTTACAAGCCGCAGAAAACAATAGCAGAAAAAGCGAAAATGCTATAGCAGGATTTGTTGTTGATGGCGGTAGTTTCATACTTGCACAAAATACAAATTTTTAACGGCTCATTCAGGCGCAATGCCGGCGTATTTGATTTGAAAAATGAGCGGCTAAAATATTTCAGCCGTATTTAATTGCTTGTTAATAATAAATATTCAAGCAATAAACAATCATTCCAGGCAGGGCAATAATGATTATACATTAGTAAACGCAAATCAGTAAACTTTCCTTTTATGCTGCGTTTAAAATAAGAAGGAATATTGCCTATAAAAAAGGGCAGGTCGTTTTGTTCTATATTTTTAAAATCTTTTTTGCTGAGATGTAATGGCGGCGGCGATTGCCCCCATTTGATCAGCGTAATGTTAAGTATAATTTTTTCAAAGCTATTATTGGTTGATAGCAGGCGTTCATTGGCAATTTGAACTAATTGTGGTTTAATGGTTTCCAATTCATGTATTGGTTGTATGCTCATCAGCCTTGCCAGGTGATAAAGAATGATAGACGTATTAGCGTAGTAAGGTGAAACAAAAGCAGGATGTTTTACAATATCATTTCGCTGAATGGTTGTAATAATATGTTGCAGTGAGGCACTATCGGCTTTTGTCCATTGAAGGTTATACTGCTGCACAAAACTTAAAATGTTGCACAATACGCTTACATCAAAAACGACAGGAAATTTTTTGCCAAACCATGTGGAATAAGCACTGTCGTAAGCATAAATTTTATACGATGTTTTTAAAGGAGGATGATTGTTAATATAAGCCTGCATAAATTGATGCAGCGTTTTTGCTGAATCTTTATCTGCGTCATTCATGAAGAAGCCAAGCACCGTGTCGTCCATATCATCCGGCAAAGCGCTGTTACCTTTAAAAAGGGGCATCCACCAACTGTAATTAAATCTCGTTGCCGTGTCTGTCCGCCAGAAATTATAGGTATTACGGCTTTTATTTTTAAAATAGGTTGATGCCCGCTTGCTTCTTGCAATAATGCTGTCGCAGATAATTTTTTGTTCTGCAGAAAACTGGTTGTAATTGTCTTTTAGAACGTAAGTAACAAGCGTGTTGTAAAAGATTGTGTTGTCTTTCTTTTTTGTTTTGAATTTCCGGGATGCATTAATGTAGGAGGGAAAAACGCCTTGTATGAAATAATTATCTTGTTTGAGTTGATGGGTTTGTATTTTATCAAGAAGATACCCGATTGTTATACTGTCCTGTGCATACACCCTTCCACAAACACAGATTAAAAAGCAATAAATTGTAATTAATATAAACCGGGAAGGCAGCGGGGCATACAATCTTTGTAGCTTCGGTTTTTTATAGTGCACAAAATAATTTGTAATTGAGAGAATCAGCTTCAAACTATGCGGAATAAATATCCTTTACCAAAAATTCTGTTTGCAGTTTTTCAAGCTTTACTGCATCATTAATATTAGTGTATTTACGGGCAAACCAGTTGCCTGTTTCATCTTTTTCGTAAACAGTAATCAGTACTGTTTCAGGCTCGATAATAATGTAATAGCGAAGCGAAGTGATTTTAGTATAGTCAATATACTTGTCAACATAGTCTGTAACCTGGGTTGATTCGGAAACAACTTCCACAATTATTTCAGGTGTATATTTTATATATTGATTGTCCAGGCTTTTTTCCTCTTTTGAGGCAAATACATCAGGATAATAAAATTTTCTGCCATCAGGAATAGCAACTTTTACATCATGGTTATATACCTGATAACCTTTACTCTTTAAGAATTGTATAAGCAGGATATAGATCAATCCTGCCATTTGATTATTTATATCCTTTTCGCCAGGCATTTCAAAAAGTTGTCCGTTAATAAATTCATGTCTCCGGTCAGATTTTAACTCATATTGAATATATTCTTCAACAGTATAAATCTTATCATTCACAGCATTTCTCATATTAACTTCCGTTTTACCAAACTTACAATTTTTTAATAATCTGTCAGCCTGATGCTTTGTAAACCTTCAGGTTTTTTTAATGTACCAGCACATGCGTTTGCTTTATTACACCCATTACAAAAACACTTTGCACATGTCCGATATTTTCTTCCTGGCTTAGTTTGTTTACATGAAAATCATAATAGGCATCCATATTCTCCGCCATTACTTTCAGCATGAAATCAAACTCACCGCTAATGCTGTAGCATTCTATAATTTCAGGCAGGCTCTGAATTAGTTTTATAAATTTAATACCGGCATTTTTACTGTGCTGTCTTAGTGATACATAACAGATCACCATTAAACCCTTTTTCACTTTTGAATGATCAACCAGTGTAGCATATTGTTTAATAACACCAGCTTCTTCCATGCGCTTGATACGTTCATGCACAGGCGTTGTGCTCAGGTGAATTTTATCAGATATTTCTTTAACCGTTATGCGGGCATTATGCTGCAATAACTTCAGAATGGCAAGGTCTTTATCATCAATGTTAAAACCCGTTATAGTGGATTGTTCTTTTTTAACTGCTTGAGCCATTATAAACTATTAATTTATTCTATATTAGATCAATATAATGTCATTTCATTCCAAAAATAAATCATTAAATATTATTCTATCCTGAATTTTTATTTTTGTTTTTCAAATTTTAAATATGTCAACAGTAACGAAAAACATTGACCTGAGCCTGCCATATAAAGTGAAAGATATTTCACTGGCTGAATGGGGCCGTAAAGAAATAAGATTAGCCGAAGCCGAAATGCCTGGATTAATGGCGCTTCGTGCAGAATACGGCGAAAGCAAACCTCTGAAAGGCGCACGCATCGCAGGATGTTTGCACATGACCATTCAGACAGCGGTTTTAATTGAAACGCTGATTGAATTGGGCGCAGAAGTTAAGTGGAGCTCCTGCAATATTTTTTCAACACAGGATCATGCTGCGGCAGCTATTGCTGCTGCAGGTATTGGTGTGTTTGCCTGGAAAGGCGAAACAGTGGAGGAAGCTGACTGGTGCATTGAACAAACTTTATTCTTCGGAAGTTTTGATCGTCCTTTAAATATGATATTGGATGATGGCGGTGATTTAACCAACATCGTATTTGATAAATATCCGGAGCTTATTCAGAACATTAAAGGCTTAAGCGAGGAAACAACCACTGGCGTGCATCGTTTATATGAAAGAATGGCAAAAGGTACATTGCCTATTCCTGCCATCAATATTAATGACTCTGTTACCAAATCTAAATTTGATAACAAGTATGGTTGTAAAGAAAGTTTGGTTGATGCCATTCGCCGTGCAACAGATGTAATGATGGCTGGTAAAGTAGCTGTGGTTGGTGGTTATGGTGATGTGGGTAAAGGTTCCGCCGCTTCATTGCGTGGCGCCGGCTGCCGTGTAATTGTTACGGAAATTGATCCTATCTGTGCTTTGCAGGCTGCCATGGATGGTTATGAAGTGAAGAAAATGATTGATGCAGTGAAAGAGGCTGATATCATTGTTACTGCTTCAGGCTGCCGCGATTTAATTACCGGCGAACATTTCAAATTAATGAAAGATAAAGCCATCGTTTGCAATATAGGCCACTTTGATATTGAAATAGATGTGGCATGGCTGAATGAAAATTATGGCAACACCAAAGTTGAAATCAAGCCGCAGGTGGATCTATATACAATAGATGGTCATGATGTAATTCTTCTGGCAGAAGGCCGTTTGGTAAACTTAGGTTGTGCAACAGGCCATCCAAGTTTTGTAATGAGTAATTCATTTACCAACCAGGTGCTGGCACAGATGGAATTATGGAGTAATGCAGATAAGTATGAAAACAAAGTGTATGTGCTTCCTAAACATTTGGATGAAAAAGTTGCACGTTTACATTTGAAGAAAATAGGTGTTGAGTTAGATGAATTAACAACTACTCAGGCAGAATATTTGGGCATTCCACAAAACGGGCCATTTAAACCCGAAATGTACCGTTATTAATAGAAAGACTGAGTTGTAATATTCTGTCTTTAGATTGATATAAATAACCGGTAATGCAGGCATAACTTAGCTACATTACCGGTTTATTTTTTTAAAGCATTACTGAATTTATCCGTTGATACTTCGCGGGTATTATATTGCTGCATGTATGTTTTATGCTGATCCGCCGGGTAAGCTGTTTCACCCCGATATGGATAAGCCGGCATATTATGAAAAGGCAGCGGTTCAACAGTTTGCCCGTAAGCCGTATTCAGGTCGCCATCTTTTACCCATCCTTCACTGTAAATAAGAAAATCACGCTTCCATCCTTTGGGCAATACAGGTAAATTGGATGCATCAAAATCAATACTTATTTCAT